>SFFJ01000015.1 GCA_004557855.1 Oscillospiraceae bacterium | reverse complement strand
CCATGGTGCAAACCATGATGACAGCCAGTACCAGTGCGAGTACTTTTTTCATTGTGATTTCCTCCTATAATCACACGAAGTGCCGCAAACCCGCTTGATCAAGCGCCTTTGTCCCCAAAATCCTACACCACCGACCCCGAAATTTGTGTGTAGAAAGTGGTGTAAACGCCGCATTTTTCCCCCGCACCGCAGGGCGCCGCCCGCCCCGCCCCCACCACAAATCACAATGTTTTTGCGCCGATTTTCACCCAGTCCCATCCATTCCCACCCAGTATTTATGCCATTTGCCAAATCATACCGTTACCATTCTGTAACCTTTACACTAATTTACAAAAATAGCCCCCGGAAAACGCTCCGGGGGTGGTGTATGGGTGGTGTATGGCGGTGTGCGGGCTCATTCCCCCCGCCACGCCACCACCATGGCCACGGCATATCCGCCGTCGTGGCTCAAGGAAAGCGCCAGCTCCCAGCCATCGGCCAGCGCCGCCGCCGCGCCGGTCAGCGCAAAATGCGGGGCGCCCGCCGCATCACGGGTCACGGCCGCCTGCGGCATTTCCCAGCCGGAAAGCCCCACGCCCAGCGCCTTGCCGAAGGCCTCCTTGGCCGCCCACAGCGCCGCCGCCGTTTCGGCGGGGTTCGCCTTCCGGCAGATATATTCCTGCTCCTCGGGCGAAAAGCACCGCCGCAGAAAGCCCTCTCTTTGCAGGCTTTTTTCCATGCGCGCCACCGCCACGATATCCACACCGTTTTGCAGTCTCATGCCCGGCCCTCCCCTCTTTTTCTTTTATGATACCACAAATCTTCCCCTTGCAAAAGCCCTTTTTCCGTGGTAAAATAGATGCATCCAAATGCCGTGAACCGGAAAAGTACCCGTCCATTCTCTGGCACAGAGAAGCGCTCCGCAGGTTGAGAGGGCGCACAGGGCAGGATGCGGGAAGTTCCCCGGGGAGCAGCGCTGCTGAACCGACCGTAAGGATAGTAGGCGGCGACGGAATGACCCACGTTACCGGGTTGCAAAGTGTGCGCCTGCGGGCGCAAAGCTGGGTGGTACCACGGAGCATTTGCGGCTTCGTCCCTGTTGCGGGACGGAGCCTTTCTTTTTTCCGCCCGCCAAAATGCTATCATTACAAACTGGAGGGATCACTATGAAATCCGCATTGGAAGCCATTCGCGCACGTGCGCTGGAACGGCTGCAAAACGCCGAGGATCTCACCGCGCTGGAGGAAGCGCGGGTACAGCTGCTCGGTAAAAAGGGCGAACTGACCGCCATCCTTAAATCGATGGGTCAGCTTTCCCCGGAGGAGCGCCCCGCCATGGGGCAGATGGCCAACGAGGTCCGTGCCGCCATCGAAGAAAAGCTGGCCGCCCGGGGCGCCGCCCTGAAGGCCGCCATGGCCGAGCAGAAGCTCCGGATGGAGACCATCGACGTCACCCTGCCCGGCACCCCCATCCGGGAGGGCCACCGCCACCCCCTCAATCTCGTGCTGGATGAGATCAAGGAGATCTTCCTCGGCATGGGCTTTGATGTGGTCTCCGGCCCCGAGGTCGAGCTGGACTATTATAACTTTGAAGCGCTGAACCTGCCGCCCGACCACCCCGCCCGTGATACGCAGGATACCTTCTACATCACCGATAAGGTGCTGCTGCGCACCCAGACCTCCCCGGTGCAGATCCGCACCATGGAGCAGCGCAAGCCCCCCATCCGCATTATCGCGCCGGGGCGTGTGTACCGCAGCGATGCCGTAGACGCCACCCACTCCCCCATCTTCCATCAGATCGAGGGGCTGGTGGTGGATGAGGGCATCACCATGAGCGACCTCAAGGGCTGCCTGGAAACGGTCATCAAGCGCCTGTACGGTGAGGATTCGGTCGTGCGGTTCCGCCCGCACCACTTCCCCTTCACCGAGCCCTCCGCCGAGGTGGATGTGCAGTGCTTTGCCTGCCACGGCAAGGGCTGCCGCATCTGCAAGGGCGAGGGCTGGATCGAGATTCTGGGCTGCGGCATGGTGCACCCCAAGGTGCTTTCCGGCTGCGGACTGGACCCCGAAAAATACAGCGGCTTTGCGTTCGGCATCGGGCTGGAGCGCATCGTCATGCGCCGCTTTGCCGTAGATGATATGCGTCTGTTCTATGAAAACGATACCCGTTTTCTGGAGCAGTTTTAAGGGAAGGGAGGCAAAAACGATATGAATCTTTCGATGAGATGGCTGGATGAGTTCGTCCATGTGGATGCCCCCATCCATGATTATTGCGAAGCGCTTACCATGTCCGGCTCCAAGGTAGAGGGCTACGAGCAGGAGGGCGCCGATATCCAGAACGTTGTGGTCGGCAAGGTGCTGGCGATGGAACGCCACCCCGACAGCGACCATATGTGGATCTGTCAGGTGGATGTCGGGAAGGAGGAGCCGGTGCAGATCGTCACCGGTGCGCAGAACGTCCGGGTGGGCGATCTGGTGCCTGCCGCCCTGCACAAGGCCCATCTGCCCGGCGGGGTCGTCATCACCCGCGGCAAGCTGCGCGGCGTGGAATCCTGCGGGATGCTCTGCTCCCTCAAGGAGCTGGGGCTGACCGTCCATGACTTCCCCTACGCCATCGAGGACGGCATCTTCATCCTGCAGGAGGCCTGCGCCGTCGGCGAGGACATCCGTCACGCCATCGGCCTGGATGATACCGTCGTGGAATTTGAGATCACCTCCAACCGCCCCGACTGTCTTTCCGTCATCGGGCTGGCGCGGGAAACCGCTGCCACCTACCGTCTGCCGCTGCATCTGCACACCCCAGCGGTACAGGGCTGCGGCGGCGATGTCAACGAGCTTTTGAAGGTGCGGGTGGAAAATACCGAGCTGTGCCGGCGCTATATGGCGGCCGTCGTCCGCAATATCAAGGTGGAGCCCTCTCCCCGCTGGCTGCGGGAGCGTCTGCGTGCCTGCGGCGTCCGCCCCATCAATAATATCGTCGATATCACCAACTATGTCATGCTGGAATACGGCCAGCCCATGCACGCCTTTGACCTCAAGTATGTCCGGGACGGTCAGATCGTCGTCCGCAATGCCGCCCCCGGTGAGACCATCACCACGCTGGACGGCACCGTGCGGGAGCTTTCCCCCGAAATGCTGGTCATCGCCGATGCCGAAAAGCCCAGCGCCGTAGCGGGCGTTATGGGCGGTGAATACAGCGGCATCCATGAGGATACCGATACCATCGTCTTTGAGTCCGCCTGCTTTAAGGGCAGCAGCGTCCGCCTGACCGCCAAAAAGCTGGGGATGCGCACCGAGTCCTCCGGCCGCTTTGAAAAGGGGCTGGACCCCATGAACTGCGAGGGTGCGCTGCTGCGTGCGCTGGAGCTGGTGGAGCAGCTGGGCGCCGGTGAGGTCATTTCCGGTGTCATCGATATCGACCACGCCGACCACACCCTGCGCCGCGTCCCCTTTGACGCCGACTGGATGAACCGTTTCCTCGGCATCTCCCTCACCCGTGAGGAGATGGTGAAGTCGCTGCGCCCCCTGGAGATCGCCGTCGTGGAGGATGAGTGCATCGTCCCCAGCTACCGCAGCGATCTGGAGCAGAAGGCCGATATCGCCGAGGAAGTCGCCCGGATGTACGGCTATGATAAGATCCCCACCACCGCCCTGCGGGGGACCGCCGAAGCCATCATCACCCCGGAGCAGGATTTCGAGCGCCGCATCAATAACGCCATGATCGCCATGGGCTATGATGAGATCGTCACCTACTCCTTTATGAGCCCCAAAATGTATGATAAGATCTGCCTGCCGGCGGATCATCCCATGAGAAGATCCGTCGTCATCACCAACCCCCTGGGCGAGGATACCTCCATCATGCGCACCACGGGGCTGCCCAGCATGCTGGATACGCTGGCCCGCAACTACAATAACCGCAATCCCGAAGCATGGCTTTACGAGATCTCCAGCGAGTACCTGCCCCGTGAGGGCGAGGATCTGCCGGAGGAACGGGCGGTTCTCATGGTGGGCTGCTACGGCGGCGAGGCCGATTTCTTCACCCTCAAGGGCGCCGTGGAAAGCCTGCTTTCCCGCCTGAACCTGCCCCGTGCCGATTATACCGCCGTTTCCACCCATCCCAGCTATCATCCCGGCCGCTTCGCCGTCCTCACCATCGGGGAGGTCGAGATCGGCTCGGTGGGCGAGGTGCACCCCGCCGTTCTGGAAAACTTCGGCATCGGCTGCCGTGCATGGGTCGCCCGGCTGGATATCGCCCGAATGTTCGCTGCGCGTCTGCCGGAGGCCACCTATCACGCCCTGCCCCGCTTCCCTGCCTCCACCCGTGACCTTGCCGTCATCTGCGATGAGAGCCTGCCCGTCGCCGCCATCGAAAAGGCCATTTCCTGCGCCGTCGGCAATATTCTGGAGCAGATCAAACTGTTTGACGTCTACCGCGGTGCACCCGTTCCCGTGGGCAAAAAGAGCGTTGCCTATTCGCTGGTGCTGCGTGCCGCCGACCGCACCCTCACCGTCGAGGAATGCGACAAGGCCATCGAAAAGGCGCTGAAGGCGCTGGCCCAGCTGGGCGCCACCCTCCGCGCCTGATCCCCCTTTGGGAGAATTCCCGCTTCTTTGCGGTTTTTCTCCTTGTATTCCCCCGCACTTTACGCTACAATAGTATTATGCAGGGCCGCCCCACACAATACGGCGGGCGCGCCCTATGCAGCACCGGGCCGCCCCGCTTCGCCGGGGGCAGCCCTGGGCTGCGGCGGCGCACCCGCCGCCCCGGCCCGCACAGAAGGGAGGACAATATGGCCAATACCGAACCCACCATTTCCTTTTCTATCAAGGAAGACCGGGAAAAGGAGCTGAAAAAAACGCTGACCACCGTGTATGAGGCGCTGCTGGAAAAGGGCTACAATCCCATCAACCAGCTGGTCGGCTATATTCTCAGCGAGGACCCCACCTATATCACCACCCACAATAACGCCCGTGGGCTGATCCGTCACATCGACCGTGACGAGCTGCTGCAGGTGCTGCTGCGCAGCTATCTGGAGCGTTAAGCGCCTCACCCATCCCGAAAGGAGGTACCCACCCATGGAAAATATGCTGGAATACAAGGGCAAACCGCTGGTTCGCAGCGGCAATACCCTGTACTACGGCAACCCGGCGGAAAGCTGCGTTGCCATGCTCAAGATCCTTTCCACCCGCGATGACGCCGAAAAGAGCGCCGACCGGGTACTGGTGCAGATCCTCTCCACCGATGAGACCCTGCCCCCCAAGGACCGCATGATCAAAAAGACCGAAAAGAACGGTCTTTACGAGGCGCTCAATATCGCCTCCATCTGGCTGGAGCGTTCCCTGAACCCCTCCGCCTGATCTTCCCTGCAAAAAGCCCCCTGATGCCGGTTTTGCGGCTGTCAGGGGGTCTTTTTATCGGGCTTCTTCGGGCGGGTGGGCAATCAGGTACTTGATGGGGATCCCCTGCGCGGCGAACATCTCCTCATGCTCGGTGCGGGGGCTTTCCGCCGGGGCGCCCTCCCGGTGCAGGTCACGGGTGCAGTAGTCCAGCACCCAGCCCGCCTCCTGCAGGTATCCCAGCGACGCCATAAACAGGTCGTCATCGTCGGTCTTGAAATAAAGCCTTGCGCCCGGCGCCATCAGCGTTCGGTAGCGCTCCAGCTGCCGCGGATGGGTCAGGCGGTGCTTGTGCTGGCGGCACTTGGGGCAGGGCGGGCAGAAGTTGATATACACCTCCTGAAAGCGGTCGTTTTCATCCATGATGAGAAAGATCCGTTCTATATCCACCGCCGTCATCAAAAGGTTCTCCATCGGCAGTCCCGCCGCAGCATAGGCCTCCTCGGCCTTGCGCTTGGCCAGCACCAGCATCTCGCTTTTCAGGTCCAGCGCAATGTAGTTCTTTTCCGGGTGGGCGGGCGCCATCTGCGCCAGAAAGCCGCCCTTGCCACAGCCCAGCTCCAGCACCATCGGCTGCCGCCGGGGGAATTGCTCCGCCCAGTGTCCCCGCAGCTTTTCCGGCTCATCAATGTAATATTCCCATGCCGCCAGCTCGGGGCGTGCCTCGGGGTTATATCGAATTCTCATCTGTTATTCTCCGCAGTCGGTCATTTCAAATCCTTGGAATTGAGCGAAGCAAAGCCCTCGCCCAGGATCTCGTTAACGTTTGTCGTTATCAAAAATGCCTCGGGGTCATACTGCCGGATCAGCTCCCGCAGGCGGGGATATTCGGTATTGCGCACCGCACACAGTACCACCCGACGGTCGGCACCGCTGTAAGCGCCGGTGGCGTTCAGCAGGGTAGCGCCCCGTCCCATCTCCTCCATAATGCCCTTGGCGATGGCGGTATGCTCCTCGCTGACGACCAGCACCATGCGTCCGGTATTCTGTCCGCCCATGATGGTATCGATGACGCTGCCCGCCACATAGATGGAGATGAGGGCATACAGGCCGGTCTCGATGTTCCTGAATACGATCATCGAGGCCGCAACGATCACCGCATCCACCGCGATCATCATCTTGCCGATGGGCATAAAGGGCCAGCGCCGCTGCAGCAGCCGGCTGACGATATCGGTGCCGCCGGTGGTGGCGCCCCGCAAAAAGACCAGCGCCACCGCAATACCGATGCTCACGCCGCCGAACAGCGCCGCAAGGATCTTATCCCCGGCATAGGCCGGCAGATACGGCTCCACAAGGTCCACCAGCACCGACCACACCACGATGGTCTTGAGGCTGTGCAGGGTAAATTCATGCCCCAGGTACCGCCACGCCAGCAGCAGCAGCGGGATATTGATACAGAAGATGGTAATTCCCATCGGGAAGTCAAACAGGTAGTTGATGATAACCGCCACACCGGACATCCCGCCGGGCGCAATGTCATTGGGGCTGCAAAAGCAGTTGAGCCCCAGCGCATATATCAGGCCGCCCAGTATGTCCATCGCCAGATCCATCGGTAGTCGTTTTTTCCTGTCCCGGTTCAGCATCCTTGTGCCCTCCGTTATTCGTTATTCTGTCCCTGCACTATCGCCGCAAAAAGCGCCCGCAGCCGCTGCTGCTCCCCGCACAGGTGCAGGTAGCCGAACAGTGCCTCCAGTCCGGTCGCCTTGGCATAATGGCCGGGGTCGGCGTTTCTGGGCGGGTGCGCCCCGCCGTTTCTTCCCCGGCGGAATACCGCCTGCTCCTGCTCGGTCAGCATCGGCGCTATGCGGTCATAGGCCGCCGCCTGCGCCGTGGCGTTCACATATTCCACCGCCATGCGGTGCAGCTCGCCCACCGGGCGGCTGCCCTGCTTCGCCAGCATTTCCCGCACCAGCAGGCCGTACACCCCGTCCCCCACAAAGGCAAGGTCAAGGGCGTTCAGCATTTTGGGGTCAAACTGTTTCTCGGTCATATCGTCACTTCACATATTCAAATTCAAAGTCGAGGATACTGACGGTATCCCCCTCCTGTATGCCCATTTCCTCCAGCTTTTTGATGATCCCGCTTTGGATGAGCACCCGCTGGAAGTATTGCAGCGACTCATAGTCGTCCATATTGACGCCTGCCAATGCATTGGCCAGCCAGTCGGCCTTTACCACATACACCCCGTCCACCACCTCAATGGTGAACTGGTTGCGCCGGGCGGACTTCATGCGCTCCTCCTCGGTGACGGGCTGCGGCTCGTACCGCACAATGGGCGGCAGCTTGGCAAGCTCGGCGGCGATGGCGTGAACCAGTGCGTCGGTGCCCTGTCTTGTCGCTGCGCTGATGGGGAAAAACCGGTAGCCCTCCCCCTCCACATAGTCCCGGAAGGTTTTGATCTGCTCCTCGGTGGCCATATCGCACTTATTGCCGGCCACCAGCATGGGGCGCTCGGCCAGCTCGGGGTTAAAGCGCCGCAGCTCGGTATTGATGGTCTTAAAGTCCTCGATGGGGTCACGCCCCTCGATACCGGAAACATCCACCACATGGACGATCAGCCGGCAGCGGTCCACGTGCCGCAGGAATTCATGTCCCAGTCCCAGCCCCTCGCTGGCCCCCTCGATCAGTCCGGGGATATCCGCCATCACAAAGCTGGTATCATCGTCCACCCGCACCACGCCCAGCACGGGGGTCAGGGTGGTAAAGTGGTAGTTGGCGATTTCCGGCTTGGCGGCGCTCACCACCGAGATCAGCGTGGACTTGCCCACATTGGGGAAGCCGCACAGCCCCACATCGGCCAGGAGCTTTAATTCCAGCTCCACATCAAAGCGTTCGCCGGGGTAGCCGGGCCGCGCAAACCGCGGGATCTGCCGGGTGGCCGTGGCAAAGTGCTGGTTGCCCCAGCCGCCCTTGCCGCCGCGGGCCACCACCACAGGCTCATCCCCGGAAAGGTCCGCCAGAATGCGGCCGGTCTCGGCCTCCCGCACCACGGTGCCCTTCGGCACCTTGATGACAAGGCTTTCGCCGGTCTTTCCGCTGCAGCGTGCGCCGCTGCCGTTCTGCCCGTTTTCGGCGGCGTATTTTTTCTTATACCGGAACCCGATCAGGCTGCTCATGTTGGTGTCCGCCCGGAAGATCACATCTCCCCCGCGTCCGCCATCGCCGCCATCGGGGCCGCCCGCCGCCACAAATTTTTCCCGGTGGAACGAAACGGCGCCGTTGCCGCCGTCCCCCGCCTTGATGGAAATTTTCGCTTTATCTACAAACATCTTGTTCCTCGCTTTATCTTAAAACCCGCCCTACGGGGATTTTCCCCCATCCCGGGCCGGTTATCCATTACAAGAACAAATCCCGGGGTTTACACTCCGGGACTTTGTCTTTGGCCAAATTATTCAGCAGGGTAAACGGAAACCTTCTTGCGCTCTTTACCCATACGCTCAAACTTGACGCGACCGTCAACCAGAGCAAACAGAGTATCGTCGCTGCCGATCCCTACATTCTCACCGGGATGAATGTGAGTGCCTCTCTGGCGAACCAGGATGTTGCCGGCCAGTACAGCCTGACCGTCAGCACGCTTTACGCCCAGACGCTTGGACTCTGAATCACGGCCGTTCTTGGTAGAACCCATACCCTTTTTATGAGCCATAAATTACACCTCACCTTTCTCCTCGGTTTTTTTGGCGGCAGTCTTCTTGGCAGCGGGCTTCTTCTCGCCCTCCGCCTTGGGAGCAGCAGCCTTCTTGGCAGTGGTCTTCTTCTCGCCTTCCGCCTTGGGGGCAGCAGCCTTCTTGGCAGCGGGCTTCTTTTCGCCTTCCGCCTTGGGAGCAGCAGCCTTCTTGGCAGCGGGCTTCTTCTCGCCTTCCGCCTTGGGGGCAGCAGCCTTCTTGGCAGCGGGCTTCTTTTCGCCTTCCGCCTTGGGAGCAGCAGCCTTCTTGGCGGGCTTTTCCTCGGTTGCGGTGCCTACTGCGGTGATCTCCACCTTGGTGTAGGGCTGGCGATGACCCATCTTGCGCTTGCTATCCTTCTTGGGACGATAGGTCATAACGGTGATCTTCTTGGCCTTGCCGTTCTTGAGCACCTTGCCGCTGACGGTCATGCCCTCTACATAGGGGGTACCGAAGGTCATGGTGTCATCGCCTACGGCGAGAACCTTCTCAAAGGTCACGGTCTGGTCGACATCGGCGTTCAGCTTCTCGATGAAGAGAACATCGCCGACCTTTGCGGTGTACTGTTTGCCACCGGTCTCAAAGATTGCGTACATATTGTGCAGCCTCTTTCATTAATCTCGCTGCGAAAAGCAGGCGGTGAACCCATTTGGGACACACTTAAAAAAGCCCGTCGCATGCGGCACTTGATATTGTATCATACCACTTACGGCTTGTCAAATATTTTATGCGGTTTTTCCGCATTTTCAAGCGGTTTTCCCGGCAGATCCGCCGCCCGCACCCACCTGCTGCGGCTCATCTCCCTTTGCCGGTCTCTGCAAGGCGCAGGCACACGGCCGCAGGCCGTTTCGACTCCGTCGAAACCCTCGGGCTCCGCCCGAGGCGGCGGCTCCGCCGCCGGGCCTGCGGCCGCCCGCCTCCGGCAGGTTTTTCCACCAAAAAAGCCCCTTTCGGGGGCTCATTTGTAAACTTTTTGTTAAAAAATGTTGCTTTTTAACCTTTCAGATGCAAAAAAGCCTCGTTTTTGCCGTATTAGTGGGGGATGTTTTACGCTCTCCCAAGGAATTCCAGCCGAACCGGCTCCCCGTTCGACTCCTCTCCCCGCCAGAAAACAGCACCGTCCCGCACCGTCAGCAGCACCGGCCGGCCCTCATCCCGGCCCCGGTAGCTGCCATCCGCCGGCCTTGCCATCTCCTCCGGCCACCGCAGCGCCAGCTCGTCCCCCTGCCGCACGGCCCTGCCGCAAACGGAATAAGGCACCCCCAGAAGCGTTCCCGCCAGCTCGGTGTTGCCCTCGGCCAGGCACCGCCGGATGCGGCTGGAGCTGACCGGTTCATTTTCCCATGTGATGGGCGCCAGCGCCGTCACCGTAATACCCAGGGGCTCTGCCAGCTGCCGCAGCAGGGCTGCTTTTCCCGCGCCCTTTTTGCCAAAGCGGTAATCCTCCCCGCACACGACCCCGCGGCAGTTCAGCGTATTGTGCAAAATCTCCCGCACGAATTCCTCCGGCGTAAAATTATAAAAGCTCTCAAACGGCGGGCAAAGCACCAGCTCCACCCCCAGCTCCTCCAGCAGGCAGTCCCGGTCGGCGACGCTTTGCAGCAGCTTCACATCGCTTTTGCTCACCGCCCGGTCTGTATTCCGGGGCGGCTCAAAGGTGAAAACCGCACATTTTGCGCCCAGTTTTTTTGCTTGGCACAGCGCTTCGGCTATCACCGCCCGGTGTCCTAAATGCACCCCGTCAAAAAAACCGAGCGCCGCCACGGTCGGGGTCTCACTTTGGCGGGAAAGGTCGTGGTAGATCAGCAATTGGTACTCTCCTTCGTGTAAAAAAGCTTGATGATCTGCAATTCTGCAATGCTTCGTTCAATATGCGCCAGCGCCAAAAAACGGCCCTCGCCGTAAACTCTCACGGTGTCGCCCTCGGCCGGGATTTTGATGCGGTTGGTATCCAGCCGTATCCCGTCCAAAAACATTTTGGTCTGCTTCGGCGAAAGAAAGATGCTCTTATACTGCCGGAAAGCCGCATCCACCGGCATCAGCAGCTCCTCAAAGCGACCCTCATCGCTGCGCTGCTTCAGCTCCTCCAGGGTGTGGCAGTCCTCGCAGGTAAAGCCCAGCGTTTCGGTGCGGCGCAGGGCCGTCAGTATTCCGCCGCAGCCCAGCGCTTCGCCGATATCGTGGCAAAGGGTGCGGATATAGGTGCCCTTGCTGCATGCCACATCAATGACGCAGGTTCTGTTTTCCGCATCAAATTCCATTAGCTCCAGTCGGTGGACCGTCACCTGCCGGGTGGGGCGCTCCACCTCTTTCCCGGCTCTGGCCAGCTTATACAGCCGCTGCCCGTCCACCCAAACGGCAGAGTACATCGGCGGCAGCTGGTCTATGGTGCCCCGCAGCGGAACAAGCGCTGCCTCCAGTGTCTCCCGGGTCACCGGCTTTTCACTGGTGGAAAGCACGTTTCCGGTGCAGTCCTGGGTATCGGTGGTAATGCCGAACCGGATGGCGGCGGTATAGCGCTTATCCTGGTTGGGCATCAACTCCATGGCCTTGGCGCTGCGGCCGAAAAACAGCGGCAGCACCCCGGTGGCCATCGGGTCAAGGGTGCCGCCGTGCCCTATTTTGTGGCAGTCGGCAATGCCCCGCATTTTGGCCACCACATCAAAGGAGGTCCAGTCCTGCGGCTTATCGACACATAAAATCCCCTCTAACTGGCGGGAATGGTGTGTTTTTTTCATGCTTGCTCCTTCGGCAGATGTTTTCGGGCTTCCTCCACCAGCAGCCGGGCGGCTTCCTCCACCGATGCCCTGATGGTGCAGCCGGCGGCGAAGCGGTGTCCCCCGCCGTCAAAGGCCGCAGCGATTTGGTCGGCATTCACCGGCTCCTTACTGCGCAGGGAAATATGACATTCTCCCTCATGCTCCTTGATGGTGATGCCCAGCAGCACCCCCTCTATCTTCCGGGGAATTCCGGCCACGTCCTCCAGCTCCTCCCCGGTCACCCCGGTTTCGGCCCGGATGGCAAGCGTCACCGGCATTACCGCTATTCTGTCATTTTCATAGAACTGCAAGGCGGACATCATTCTGGCCTCGGCCAGCATCTTTGCCTTGCTTACGCTTTCAAAAATGCAGGTATTGAGCCGGGCGGTATCCACCCCGCTTTCCATAATTTCGGCGGCCAGCCGCATCGTAGCGGCGGTGGTATTGGAAAACCGGAACCCGCCGGTATCGGTGGCAAGGCCGGTATAAAGGCACTCGGCTATTCTGCCGGCAATGGGCAGACCGATGGCCTTGATGATGGCCGCAGCCGGCTCGGCGCAGGCCGCAGCCCCTGCCCAAAGGCAGGTAAGGGCGGCATAATCGGTATTGCTGGGGTGGTGGTCAATGCACAAATCCACCATCTGCCCGTACTTTTCCTCCAGACCGCCCAGCAGGTCGGCCGTGGCCACATCCACCGCCACCACATATTCCACCGGCCATTCCAGCACCCGGCTCGGGGTGTAATCGGGGTAAAGATACCGGTACATTTCCGGCAGGGGGTCGGCGCACAGCACCCGTACCTCCTTCCCCAGCATTTGCAGGGCATAGTACAGGGCAAAGGCGCTGCCCACCGTATCCCCATCGGGGCGGCGGTGGCACAGCAGGGTGATATTATCCCGCTGCATCAAAATCTCGGCGGCACGGGAAACCGGCAGGTTTTCTTTCATGGCTGCTTCTCCTCTGTTTCGCCGTCCTCCGGCACGATCTCCCGCAGCAGGCGGCTGATATGCACACCGTACTCGATGGAATTATCGGCGATGAAGTGGAACTCCGGGGTGTGGCGCATGGCCAGCCGCAGTCCCACCTCCCGGCGGATGAACCCGGCGGCGCTTTTAAGCCCCTTCACCGACTCCTCGGCTCTTTGCAGCCCCTCCAGGGAGCTGACATACACCTTGCAGCTGGAGCCGTCACGGGAAAGCTCGGTGCGGACGATGGAAAGCATGGGGTCGATGCGGGGGTCCTTGAGCGACCGGAAAATGGCGGTCAGCTCCCGGTGGATATCCTCGCCATGACGGGCGTTTTTATAATTCGGCATGGTGCCCCTCCTTCACTATTTTCTCATCATAAACGGCAAGGGGCAGCCGGATAATGCTGTTATCCGACCGCCGACAAAGCCTTTTTTCAAATTACTGCTTGATCTCGCGGATCTCGTAGGCCTCGAAGATATCGCCGTTCTTCAGGTCGCTGAATTTCTCCAGCGTGATACCGCATTCATAGCCCTGGGCCACTTCCTTTACATCATCCTTGAAGCGGCGCAGCGACGCCATCTTATCATCGGCAATGATGATGCCGTCACGGACGACACGGACGCTGGCGGAACGAACCATCTTGCCGTCCAGCACGTAGCAGCCTGCCACGGCACCCACGCCGGTGATCTTATAGACATTGCGGATCTCGGCACGGCCCAGCTCGACCTCCTCGGTCTTGGGCTTGAGCATACCCTTCATAGCGGCCTCGATCTCCTCAATGGCATCGTAGATGATGCGGTACAGACGGATCTCGACACCGTCCCGCTCGGCATTGGCCTTGGCGGTGGGGTCAGGACGGACATTAAAGCCGACGATGATGGCATGGGAGGCATTGGCCAGCATGACGTCGCTTTCGCTGACGGCGCCGACCGCCCCGTGGATGACACGAACACGGACCTCATCATTGGAGAGCTTTTCGAGGGACTGACGGACAGCCTCCACCGAGCCCTGAACGTCGCCCTTAATGATGATGGGCAGCTCCAGCAGCTCGCCCTCGCTGATATGCTCAAAGAGGTTATCCAGCGTGACCTTCTGGTAGCGCTTGAATTCCTCCTCTTTCTGCTCCATGCGGCGTTTTTCCACCAGCTCACGGGCCAGCTTTTCATCCTCTACCGCATTGAAGATATCGCCGGCGGCAGGCACCTCGGCCAGACCGGTGATCTCGACGGGACAGGAGGGGCCTACCTCCTCCACCTTCTGACCCTTATCGTTGGTCATAACACGGACACGGCCCACCGCAGTGCCGGCAATAATGGCTTCGCCGGAATGGAGGGTACCGGTCTGGATGAGGACGGTGGCAATGGGGCCGCGGCCGGTATCCAGCTTGGCCTCGATGACGGTGCCCTTGGCCATGCGGTTGGGGTTGGCGGTCAGCTCCATGGTATCGGCCACCAGCAGGATCATCTCCAGCAGGTTATCGATGCCGTTGCCGGTCTTGGCGGAAACGGGAACACAGATGGTATCGCCGCCCCACTCCTCGGGAACCAGCTCGTATTCGGTCAGCTGCTGCTTGATGCGCTCGGGATTGGCCTCGGGCTTATCCATCTTATTGATGGCAACGATGATGGAAACACCGGCCTCCTTGGCGTGGTTGATGGCCTCGACCGTCTGCGGCATGATGCCGTCATCGGCGGCGACGACCAGTACGGCAATATCGGTGACCTGCGCACCGCGGGCTCTCATCGAGGTGAAAGCGGCGTGGCCGGGGGTATCCAGGAAGGTGATGGGACGGCCATCCACCTGCACCTGGTAAGCACCGATGTGCTGGGTGATGCCGCCGGCTTCGCCGGAAACCACGCTGGTCTTGCGGATGGCATCGAGGATGGAGGTCTTGCCGTGGTCAACGTGACCCATGACCACCACGATGGGGGGACGGGTCTCCTGCGCTTCCTCCTTGTCCTCCACCTCAAACAGCCGGTCCTCGATGGTGACAACGACCTGCTTGGTGACCTTGGCGCCGATCTCCATGGCGACCAGGGAGGCGGTATCAAAGTCGATGACATCGCTGATGGAGGCCATAACGCCCAGTGCCATCAGCTTTTTGACAATCTCGCTGGCCTGCACCTTGAGCATAAGTGCCAGTTCGCCGACGGTCATTTCCTCGGGCAGGGCGACCTCCAGCCGCTGGCGGCGCTGACGCTCCAGCTCCAGGCGGCGCATCTTTTCCTCCTCCCGTTCCTTGCGGCTGAGAACCGGCTTGCCGCGGCGGGCGGAGCGCTGATTGAGCTTCTGCTTTTTGGCGAAGTTATCCTTCATGTTGCCGGCCGGGGCGATCTGCTCGTAGCGCTCGTTGTATTTATCCAGGTTGACCTCGCTGGTCCGCATATCAACGGTGGTGCGGGTCACGGTATTGGCGGTAAAGGTATTTTCACCCTTGGGGCCCTTCTGCTTGGGCGCCTGCTGGCGGATCTCAATGGGCTTGCGGGGGGCGGCGGGCTGCTGGGGGGCAGCGGGCTTCGCCGCGGGGGCCGCAGGCTTCTGGTTGAGATTGGGACGCAGGCCGTTGCCCTGCTGGGGACGGTTGCCCTGCGCCGGGCGGTTATTTTCGGGGCGGCGGTCCCCCTGCTGGGGACGGTTGCCCTGCGCCGCGCGGTTATTTTCGGGGCGGCGGTCCCCCTGCTGGGGACGGTTCCCCTGTGCCGGGCGGGCGGGCTGCCGGGGAGCCGCAGGCTTTGCGGCCGGGGCAGCGGGCTTTTCGGCAGGCTTTTCAGCGGGTTTTTCGACAGGCTTTTCGGCGGGCTTTGCCTTCTTTTCGCCCAGCTTAAAATATTCACCGAAATCGGCAACGGCGTGCTGCCGGGTGAAATGCTCCATCACGAAATTCAGTTCATCGCCGGAAAGCACCGTCTGCGGCTTTTTGGCTTCGCCGCCAAAGCGTTGCTGCAGCAGCGTGGTCAGCTCCTTGCCGTTTATATTCAGGTCCTTGGCGACCTCGTTCAGTTTCACTTTTTCGATCATCTATCCAGTTCCTCCTCATCACTCATCATTGCCCGGATCCCACCGGCGAAGTTTTCATCGCAGACCGCCAGTATCCCGGAATTTTTGCCGGTATAGCGGCTTATGGTCTGCATCGTACAGGGAAGAGTTACGACCGGGAGCTCCTGCGGCAGACGGCCCTTCAGCCGTTCGGCACTGCGGGGGGAAAGATCCTCCGCCAGAAGGAGAAGACGGGCTTCTCCCTTCCATGCCTTTTCCGCTGCGGCATCCATGCCCAGCGTCAGTCTGCCTGCCCGGCGGCACAGGGAGATCATTCCCAGCACCTTATTCACGACAGCTTCATTCATGCGCGGCAGTCAGCTCCTCTTCCAGTTTTGCCATCACCTCATCGGGTACGGGGCATTGGAAGGCACGCTCCAGCCGTTTGGCCTTTTGTGCCTTGCGGAGGCACTCGACCTTGTGGCAGAGATAGGCTCCACGACCGGCCATCCGCCCGGTGGGGTCTACATGGACCTCGCCCTGCGGGGTATGGACGATGCGTACCAGCTCTTTTTTGGGGAAATGCTCGCCGCAGCCGGCGCACATTCTTACGGGGATCTTCTTTTGCAGCACAGCGGTGCCTCCTTTCTATGATTATTCTTCCTTGGCGGGTTCATCCTCGCCGTAGAAGCCGCTTTCGGGACGGATATCGATCTTCCAGCCGGTAAGCCGTGCGGCAAGACGGGCGTTCTGGCCCTTATTGCCGATGGCCAGCGAAAGCTGGTGATCCGGGACGGTGACACGGCAGCTGCGGGCGTCCTCGTCCAGAATCTCCACCCCCAGTACGGTGGCGGGAGAAAGGGCCGCGGAGATATAGGCTGCGGGGTCATCGCTGTAATTGACGACGTCGATCTTTTCGCCGCCCAGCTCCTCCACGATGGTATTGACACGGGCGCCCTTGGGGCCGATACAGGCGCCGATGGCGTCCACATTTTCATCCCGGCTGGAAACGGCCAGCTTGCTGCGGGAGCCTGCCTCGCGGGAGATGGAACGGATCTCGACGGTACCGTCGTAGATCTCGGGGACGTTCATTTCAAACAGGCGCTTGACCAAACCGGGATGGGTGCGGGAGATCATCAGGCGGGGGCCCTTTTCGGTGTTCTGCACATCCACCACGTAAACCTTGATGCGCTGACCCTCGGTAAAGGTCTCATCGGGGATCTGCTCGGTCTTGGGCAGCACGGCCTCGCTGTTGCCGATCTCCAGGGTGACATTGCCCCGGACGGGATCGACCCGCAGCACCTTGGCGGAAACGATATCGTGCTGGCGGCTTTCATATTCCTTCAGCAGCAGACCCTTTTCGGCCTCCCGGATGCCCTGATGGATGGAGGATTTGGCAGCCTGCGCCGCAATGCGCCCGAACTTTTTGGGGTCAAGGGCGACCTCCAGCACCTGCCCGGCGGTGATGCCGGACTGGTATTTGGCGGCGTCCTCCACGCTGATCTGGGTGGTGGGGTCCTCCACCTCCTCCACAACGTCCTTGCGCAGCGCCACATAGAACCGGCCGGTTTCGGGGTCGATCTCCACCACGCTGTTTTCGCTGTTGAAGGGATCCTTCTTGATGGCCTGGCCGATGGCGGTCTGGATCTTTTCGATCATGTAATCCACCGGGATGCCCTTTTCGTTTTCCAGCATCTTCAGGGCTTCAAAGAGGTTGAATTCCTCCTGCTGTTTTTTCTTGGCTCTTGCAGCGCTCATTTGCTATCTCCTCCACTAAAATCATTATACAAACGGACGAACGCAGTTTCGCTGCGCTCCACATTCATTTCGGTCTCCTCATCCAGAAGCAGGGTCATGGTGCCGTCCCGATAGGCGGTCAGGGTGCCGGTAAAATCCCGGATGCCCTCCACCGGGCGGATGAGCCGCACGAAAAGCGGCTGTCCCATCAGGTATTCAAAGTGCCAGTCTCTCGTCAGCTGGCGCTCGATGCCGGGGGAGGATACCTCCAGCGTGTAGCTGCCCTCGATGGGGTCGGCGGCGTCCAGTACCTTTTCCACGGCACGGGAAAATGCCTCGCAGGAATTGATATCGATGCCGCCCTCCCGGTCGACATAATACCGCAGATACCAGCCGCTGCCCTCCTTTTCATAGACGACATCCCACAAGAGCAGCCCCATTTCCTCCAATATGGGCTGCGCCAGCTCCTCCGCTACGGCGGCGGTGTTTTTCTTGGCCATCGCTTTGCCTCCTAACATAAAGGAAAGAGCGGGTCACCCCACTCTTTCTTTCTACTACCATATTCCATATATTACTGTACCATAATTCTGCGGGCTTTGCAAGCATTATTTTGCACAAAAGCAGCGGATTTATCGCAAAAAAGCTATTTCTGCGCCCAATTTTCCAATAGGCCGTCATAAACGGCGGTCTGGCGCCTGAATTCCTCGTAGAGGGTATGGGCCTTGCCCAGACGGTCCTCGAACAGTGCCCGGTAGTACCGACGGGTCACCACATAGGTGCTTAAAGAGATGCGCTTATAGTAGTAGCCGGCGGTGTCCATCATATCGGCGTATTCGAACATCAGGTCCCACAGGGCATCGATGGCATCGGTGGCGGGCTTTTCGACATCCTGTACCGCTGCCAGCTGCCCCACGATCTCATCCAGCAGGCCGCTGTCCATAATGCCCGCGGCGGCAAAGCTGTCGCCCTTTTCCATCGCCGCACAGTAGGCCTCGTAGTCCCGTTCAAAGCGGCGGCAGCTTTCCCCTGCCACGGACTCGTAGCTTTCCTTAAAGCTGCGGTAGTCGGCCAGTACCTCATCCAGCACGCCGAAATAGCGGTACCTGCCCAGCAGCGCCAGCATTTCATCGGAAAGGATGGTGGGAGAGGTTTGCAGCATTTTAAGCAGTAGGGGTGATGCCCCCACGCCGTTTTGCAGCAGCACGGCGGCGGTTTCCGTTTCGTCACCGGCGATGGCCAGATCCAGAAGATTGCCGGTCTCGATGCTTTGGATATGATACTGCCGGGCAACGGCCGTGCTGTCGGCTTCATTCAAAGCGGCGGCCGCAGCCGGCAGCTTGTAGTATTCCAGATAATAAGCCAGACGCTCGGCCTCCCCCGCAGCGGTAAGGGCATAGGCGATGGAGGGGGCAGTGCAGCCGGTATTGATCTTCTGGCTTGCAAGGGTATCCAAAAGAAGCTGCCAGTCCTGCCGCTCCGCAGCGGTCAGGCTTTCGGGCGGCACCCAGTAGAGGTTCCGGTTTTCATCGCCGACCCCGGCCTTTGCCACCAGCCGGACGGTATCCTCATTGCCGCTTTGCAGGGCGGCCCACAAAAGGCCATCCCCGTTGCGGTCGGTCACGCTGTCGTTGCTTTCATTGAGCAGCAGACGCAGCGTCTCATTTTCGCCGTGGCGGGCAGCCCACAAAAGCTGCTCCGACTGCGCCCGCAGCACCGCCTGATCCTCCAGCCAGCCGCTGCACACCACCGTGATGACCCGCAGGATGGTTTCCTCTCCCAACTGCATGGCACGCAGCCGCAGGCACATGGCGTGGCGCTCGCCGTCCGAAAGCAGCGTCTGCAGGTCGGCATCGGCGGCAACGGCGGCAGCGCTTTCCCCGGTGACGGGGTCGGTGAGTAGAACGGGATAGCGGGTAAGTCCCTCATCCGCTTCGGTCAGATAGCCCTCCGGCAGCGCATCCCCCTGCTGCACCCATACCCGCACGGTAAAGAGGTCGGTGCAGAGGCTCCATTCCTCCACCGGCAGTACATTGATGCCGAAGGACGCCCGCAGGTCCAGAAGGGGGCGGTTGTCCTCATCGATGCAGTAGCAAAGGGTGGTCTCTCTGCCCTGCACCGTGGCGGGCTGCAGCACCCAATGCTGCGCCCCGATGGTCATGGCGGCGGGTTCCCCGGTGGAAAGCACCGCACCGGAAAGCCCCAGCTGCTCCCACAGGGGGGCGTTATCGGGGTCGGCCAGCCATGCGGTGCGCTCCTGTTCGGAGGCCGCAAAAACCGCAGACAGTTTGTATTCTTTTTGTGTGTCGCAGGCAGTCAAAAGCAGCAGCATGACCGCCAGCAGCAGCGCAGTAATGCGTTTCAGCATAAGTCACTCCCAATTTTGGTTTTGTGCGGCTATTCTACCATAGCAAGGCAAAAAAGGCAAATACAGGGGATGAACAGACTGTTAATTTTGCCCCGAAGCGGGCTCTCCGGGGCGAAAATGACGAAATTCAGCGGCGCAGCGCCTTTAATTCGGCCTTGTGCTGCGGGGGGATGCGGAAGCTCTCCACCGCCTTTTGGATGGTTTTTTGCCGCACCCACGGGGAAAGTGCATCCCCGGTGAGGAAGGGCAGGATCTCCTCATAGCGGAAGGCCAGCGCCGTGGCAAAGTACCAGGCCTGCATCATGCGGACATAGTAATGCTCGCTTTGCACCGCCGCCACCCGGCGGGGGTATTCCGGGGAAAAATGCGCCCCGAGGTAGTGGGTCATCAGCATTTCGATGGCGAAGCGGACGGTATAGGGGCGGTCATCCGCCAGCCATTTTACAAGATAGGGCAGCAGACGGTCGGTATTCCGGGCAAAGCAGACGGGCTTTAAGAGGTCGCAGGTGGCCCAGTTATCCAGCTCCGGCAAAAAGCGCTCCAGCGGCTCCATCAGGGCGGAAAAATCCTTTTCCCGCATCAGCAGCAGGGCATGGAGGTTGTTTTCCTCGTAGTAGGTGTGGGGCAGCTCCCGCAAAAATAGGGTGGCCTGCGGCGTTTCGGCAAGGGCGGCGGCATAGCGGCGCAGCGCCGGCATCCGCACCCCGATGATGCGTTCGGGGTCGATGCCCGGCATGAGCCCCGCATGAAAGCTGCGGTATCCTTCATCCTGCATGGAAAACAGCGCTTCGGTAATGGTTTGCACGGTGGCGCCCCCTTTCGGCTTGATAAGAAAAGTGTATCATATCCGCACCGCAAAAGGCAAGCAAAAACGGCCTGCCCGCAGGGGACAGACCGTTCGTAAGGAGAAAATCACAATTACTTTTTGGGGACGAGCAGCGCCCGCATGGCATTGAGGATGGCAAGCACCAGCACGCCCACATCGGCAAAGACGGCGACCCACATATTGGCATCACCGGTGGCGCCCATGAGCAGCACGATGGCCTTGACCGCCAGCGCAAAGACGACATTCTGCCGGACGATGCGCATGGTGCGGCGGGAAAGCCGTACCGCCAGCGAAAGCTTGCTGGGAGCGTCGTCCATCAGCACGATATCGGCGGCTTCGATGGCGGCATCGCTGCCCAGGGCACCCATCGCCACGCCGACATCGGCACGGGCCAGAACCGGGGCGTCATTGATGCCGTCCCCCACGAATACAAGGGGCGAGCCGGTCTTGAGCAGACCCTCCACCGCCGTGACCTTATCGGCAGGCAGCAGCTCGGCGCGGGCTTCATCCAGCCCCAGCTCCGCCGCCACCGCTTCGGCTACGGCAGCCTTATCACCGGTGAGCATGACGGTCTTTTCCACCCCCTCGGCCTTGAGGGAACGGATGGCTTCGGCGGCATCGGGCTTCGGGGTATCGGCGATGACCAGATACCCGAGATATTCCCGGTCCGCCGCCATATGGATGACGGTACCGATCTCATTCACCCCGGCGCAGGGGACGCCGATCTCATTCATCAGGCGTTCATTCCCGGCAAAGATATGCCGCCCCCCGATGACCGCTTCGATGCCCCGGCCGGTGTGGTCTTTTGCATCCTCCGGCTCGGCCTCGACGGGCTTGCCGTAGGCGGCCACCACCGACTGGGCGATGGGATGGCGGGAAAAGCTCTCGGCGGCGGCAGCCAGCGCCAGAAGGTCATCCTTGCTGCCCTTTTGCGGGACGATATGGGTGACGGTAAAGCTGCCCTTGGTCAGGGTGCCGGTCTTATCAAAGACAACGGTGCGGGCCTTTGCCAGCGTTTCCATATAGCCGGCGCCCTTAATGAGGATGCCGCAGCGGGACGCCCCGCCGATCCCCCCGAAGAAGGTAAGCGGTACGCTGACCACCAGCGCACAGGGGCAGGAAACGACCAGGAATACCAAAGCACGCTGCACCCAGACGCTCCACGGCTGGCTGAACAGCAGCGGCGGGATGACCGCCAGCAGGGCGGCGCCGGCCACGACGCAGGGGGTGTACCAGTGGGCAAGCCGGGTGATGAAGCCCTCCACCCTGGCCTTTTGCTCGGAGGCGTTTTCCACCAGCTCCAGTATTTTGGCGGCGGTGGATTCGCCGAAGGCGCTTTGGGTCCTGACGGTGATGACACCGGTAAGATTGACGGTGCCGCTGACCACCGCATCCCCCGGCCCCTTATCCTGCGGCAGGCTTTCGCCGGTCAGGGCGGCGGTATTGACGGCGGTGGTGCCGTCCAGAATGATGCCGTCCAGCGGGATCTTTTCACCGGGGCGGATGAGGATGGTCTCCCCTACCTCAACCTCCTCCGGGTCTACCTTTTCCTCGATGCCCTCCCGCAGTACGTTGGCATAGTCGGGGCGGAGATCCATGAGCTGGGTGATGTTGCGGCGGGTCTTGCCGACCGCCACGCCCTGGAACCATTCGCCGATCTGATAGAACAGCATGACGGCAACGGCTTCCCGGTATTCCCCCAGCGCAAAGGCGCCGACGGTGGCGATGGACATAAGGAATTCTTCATCCAGCAGCTCGCCGTGCAGTATTTTGCGCAGGGCGCCCCACAGGACATCCCAGCCGACGATAAAATACGGCACACAGTAGGCCAGCAGCTGCCAGACCCCCTCCAGCGGGAGGAGCAGCCACACCACCGCCAGCAGCACCGCCGCCGTGATGATGCGGGTCAGATGTTTTTTCTGTTTTTTGGTCATACGGGTCGTTCCCCCTTCCCTGCCGATGGGCAGGTGAGCGTTATTTCAGCAGAATGGTGCAGTCCGGCTCGATGCGCTTGCAGGTTCTTACCACCTCGGCCAGTACGGCATCGTAAACGGCGTCATCGGCCTCCAGCGTCAGCTTTTGGGCCAGGTAGCTGACACGGGCATAGGTCACGCCCTCGATCTTTTTGATGGCCTCCTCCATTTTGGCGGCGCAGTTGGCACAGTCCAGGTCCTCCAGCATATACATCTTTTTCATGGGTCAGTCCTCCTTATGATTGTGTGGGTGCGTTTTGGGATGGTCGTGCTCGGTCAGGTGGTCGAAGCCCTGCCCGATGATGGTGCGGACGTGGTCATCCGCCAGAAAATAATAAATGGTTTTGCCCTCCCGGCGGGAGGCCACCAGCTTATTATCCCGCAAAACCTTGAGCTGATGCGAAATGGCGGACTGGGTCATGCCCAGCAGCTCGGCGATGGCGCAGACGCACAGCTCGCTTTCAAACAGCGAATACAGGATGCGCATCCGGGTGGTATCGCCGAATACCTTGAAAAGGTCGGAGAGGTCGCAGATCAGCTCCTCGGCGGGCAGCTCCTCCCGCACCGTTTGCAGGATGGCGGTGTGGTCATGCTTCGGCATCATTTCAACCTCCATTCATATGTTTTGCTGTTCATATGATAGCACGCTCATGTATTGGTGTCAATAGGAAAATGGGAAAATGTTTTTGGAGGCCGGGGGCGGCGCCGCACGGCGGGCGCAGCCCGCCGCCGCAGGCTTCGCCCTCCGGGCGAAGGGCGGCGCCGCCGTGGTGGGAGGAAGGCAGGGGTCTTGCCACAGGCGGGGATGGCAGCGGGCTGCCGCGGGCGGGGACGGCAGCGGGCTGCCGCGGGCGGGGACGGCAGCGGGCTGCTGCGGGCGGGGACGGCCGGCAGGCCGTGCGGCGAAGCCGCACACCGCCCCCGCCGGGGACGGCAGCGGGCTGCTGCGGGCGGGGACGGCCGGCAGGCCGTGCGGCGAAGCCGCACACCGCCCCCGCCGGAGGCGGGGGCGGGCTCCGCCCCGGAGGGGCGGAGGGCCTGCCGGCCGTATTGCTGCGGGGCGCAGCGGCCCGCCCGCAAAAAACAAGACCCGGAAAACCGCAGTTCTCCGGGCCTGGTTTGGTGCTTATCGATAGTCCTTGCGCTCGTTCAGGTGGCGTTTTTCCTCCGGGGTCAGGTCAAGGCCGATGGTACCGCCGGGGTTCATGGTGAAGTCGGGGTCAAAGTAATTCTTGAGCACCCGGAACACCCCGTACTCCTTCTCACCGATGTAGCCCTCCAGCCACGGGGCGAACATCTTGCCGATGCCGTGGTGGTGGCTGATGGCTGCGCCGGATTTCTGGATGGCATCCAGGATGGTGGTGTGGTAGCGCTTGAATTCGGCGGCGTCCTGCATTCTGGTGATGAAGATGAAGTAGAGGTTGGCGCCCTGCGGGTAGCAGTGGCTCATATGGGTGGTGACGATGGTATCCGGCAGGGCATGGCAGACTGCGCGGACATCCCGGTGGACCTGCGCCATATTGGACCAGTTGACGCTGCATTCCAGCGTATCGGTGATGACCCCGAAATCCATCAGGGTATCCCGCAGGTAGGGGTCATTGAAGCGGCCCTTTTCCCAGCTCTTGGTCACATAGCCGGTCATGGGCATGGCGCCGTACCGCCGGGCAATGCGGTGGATATTCTTCGCCACGTTTTTGGAAAAGCCCTTTTCGCCATCGGTAAAGCCGAGGAACATGCAGCGCTCCATATCCTTGTAGCCCAGCTTATCCATCAGGGGGGCCAGCGGCGTTTCGTCCACATTGTAAAGCCGCAGCATCAGCCGGGTCTCCTCGGGGTCGGAAAGGCGGAACACCGAGGAATAGCCGCATTCGCACTGCATCATTTCACGGGCGGCGGCCATGGCCGTTTCCCAGTCCCGGAACATATACGAGAACCGCTTGCGGTTTTCCGGCTGCCAGCGGAACACCTTGAGGGTCACCTCGGTCAGCACGCCGAAGGTCCCCTCCGAGCCCATCATGATCTGGTTGAGATCGGGGCCGGTGGCCTCACGCGGGTAGTGCGGCGTAACGATGCGCCCGATGGGGGTGGCATATTTTTGCGAAAGGACGATATCGGCGATGGTGCCGTAGTAGGTGCTGTTCTGGCCGGCGCCGCGGGTGACCACCCAGCCGCCCACGCTGCTGTATTCGAAGCTTTGGGGGAAGTGGCCGCAGGTATATTGGCGCTTTGCGCCGAAGCGGTTGGGGGCGTCCTGCAGGGCCTCCTCCAGCATGGGGCCGGAAAGACCCGCCTGCACGGTGATGGTCTGATCCACCTCATTGAAGCTGATGATCTTATTGAAGCGCTTTCTCATATCCAGCGAAATGCCGCCCTTGATGGGCTCCACGCCGCGGGTGACCGAGCTGCCGCCGCCGTAAACATACAGCGGGATATGGTGCTGTGCCGCATAGCAGACGATCTTTTCCACCTGCTCGGCGGTATCGGGGTAGACCACCACATCCGGCAGGCTGTCGATCTGCTTATGGCGCAGCCGCAGAAGGTCATAGCCGGTGCAACCGTAGGCCACCGAAAGCCGGGCGTAGTCATCGGTCGTGACAAAATCCTCACCGACGATCTCCCGAAGGGCCTGCAGATGCTCCGGGGCCATTTCAGAGGGGTGATCGGGCAGCTCCACCCGGTCAAAGCCGATGTCATCGGCATAGTCCTTAAAGTCGTCATCGGTCATGTGGAAGGTCTCTTTCATCAGCTTGTAGAGAGACTCCTTGGGATATTTGAAGAATTCGGGGTCGCCCCACCGGAAGATGGAACGGTAGCTGCCCTCCGGGGCGGGGGTCAGCAGCCACTTGGGTTCAAAGCCTTTGTACGGTTTATTGCTCATAACGATCCTCCTTATCTTGTTCCTCCGGCCAGTCGGCGGTCACGATGATATCCGCCCCCAGGCCCAGCACGTTTTGCAGTATGACCTCTCCCCGCCCGGTGGGGTGGGTGATGCAGAGGCTGTTGATCTCCCGCATCACATCGAAGATCCTCTCCTTGGGGATCTCCCGTGATGTCCGGACGCTGATGACCGGCACCGCGGGAAAAGCGGTTTTTACGGTGGTGCATAGGGTTCTCATGGGGCAGGTCATCTCGGCCGTGGCGAATTGCTCGCCCCGTTTACAGGCATTGCCGGTAACGGTATAGTTTCCCGCCTCCCCGGTGATTTGCAGGGTACAGCCCCGGGGACAGACGATACAGGTCAGTTCACACATCCGGCATCACCTCTATTTCCAGCTTGATTTCGGTTTCTGCGGTCAGTCCGCGGTCGGAAAGGTCCAGCGTCAGCCGTTCCATCTCCGGGGGGCGCAGGAAGGGATAGTTCCGGGTGAAAAGCTCCCGGCCGTCGGCGGTGATGACAAGGCGGCAGCGGCCCAGATTCTGGCGGCTGCGGAAATAAAGGGTCACGGCGCTGTTGTCGCTTTGCAGGTCCAGCCGCTGCGGGACGGCATACAGCAGCCCCTCCCCTGCCGTCACGGGGATCAGCGTCTGCTCCCGATGGGGGTCATACAGGGCGGCGTTCTGCCCGGCGGTCTCGCCGCTTTGGGAAACATAATCCACAAGGTCATTGACGTGCAGGGCGTTGCCGCAGCTGAATACCCCGGGAACCGAGGTCATCAGGCCGGCATCGCACAGGGGGCCTTTCGTTTTGGGGTCGATGACGACACCCAGCCCCTCGGCCAGCTCGTTTTCGGGGATGAGCCCCACCGAAAGGATAAGGGCGTCACATTCCACCCGCTGTGCGGTGCCGGGGATGGGGTTCATCCCTTCATCCACCTGCATGATCTCCACGGCGGAAAGCCGATCCTGCCCGAACACCCGGGTGACGGTGTGGGAAAGGTGCAGCGGGATATTAAAATCGTGAAGGCACTGGTGCAGGTTGCGGGTCAGTCCCGACGGGGTGGGCTTGGCTTCGTAGACGCCCAGCACCTCGGCGCCCTCCAGCGTCAGCCGCCGTGCCATGATAAGACCGATATCTCCGCTGCCGAGAATGACGCATTTTTTGGTGGGAAGCAGCCCCAGCAGGTTGGTGAAATGCTGCGCCGTCCCGGCGGTAAAGACCCCTGCGGGGCGGGTGCCGTGGATGGACACCTGCTTTGCCGTCCGTTCCCGGCAGCCGGTGGCCAGAATAAGCGCCTTGGTATGGATTTGTTCCAGTCCCTCACGGTTCACCGCCGTGATGAGAAAGCCCTCCTGCTTTTTTTCGATGCGGGTGACGAAGGTAAGGGTCAGCGCCTCGATTTGCAGGGCATGGAACTCATCGATGAAGCGGCCGGCATATTCGGGGCCGGAGAGCTTTTCGCCGTAGCGCACCAAGCCGAAGCCGTCATGGATGCACTGCTTGAGGATGCCGCCGAGACGGGCCTCCCGTTCCAGCAGCAGCACCTCGGCGCCGTTTTTGCGGGCAGCTATGGCAGCGGCCAGCCCCGCAGGGCCTCCGCCGATAATGAGAACATCAACAGAACGCATAGTCTCCCCTCCCTTACTTGGTTTTGCCGTAGGTGATGACCGCTTCCTCGGAGGACTTTCGGACCTCCTCCGGCGGCACCCCCAGGAATTCGGCGATCATTTGTGTGACCAGCGGCGAGCAGAACCCGCCCTGGCAGCGCCCCATGCCGGGACGAACCCGTTTCTTTACGCCGTCCACGGTGGGGACGCAAATGGGAGAACGCAGGGCATCCAGAATCTCCCCGCGGCTGATCTCCTCACAGCGGCAGACGATCACGCCGTAATCGGGGTTCTGCCGGATGAATGCCGCACGCTCTTCATCGCTCATTTCCCGCAGGACGGGCGGGGCGGGACGGATGGGGTCATATTGCTCGTTCGGGGTGACCTGCCTGCTGCGGGAGAGGTACTCCACCGCCATTTTTTCGATATCCAGCGCAACGACCGGGGCGGTGGTAAGCCCCGGCGACTGGATGCCGGCACAATGCAGGATATTCCCGGTTTTCCGCCCCATTTCGATGATGAAGTCCTCCTCGAAGGTGGGGGCGCGCACCCCGGTAAAGTAGGTGATGATATCCCCCCGGGAGAGCTTTTGCATGGTGCGGGTCTGCTTGCGGAAAACGGTATCGATGCTTTCCCGATGGGTCTCGGTATTCTCCTTTTCCCATGTTTCCACGGCGTCGGGGCCGACCAGAAGGTTATCATCCACGGTGTGGAGGATGCCGCCGCCCTTGGAGTGCATGGTGTTGCGGGTCACCTCCTTGATGGAGGCGATGGCGTGCATATAAGCCCCGGCCTTTTTATCCAGAATGGAATTGGTGCCGCGGCGGGGATGGATGGAGAAAAAGCGGTCGTCTGCCATGGCGGCGATATCCTCGGCGAATACACCGGCCGCATTGATGACCAGCGCCGGATAGAGGGTGCCGCGGTTGGTGGTGACGCTGTAAATATTGCCGTCCTTCAGCTCCATGCCCAGCACCGCGGTATTGAGGGAGACCCGGGCGCCGTTCTGCACGGCATTTTCGGCATAGGCGATGGTGAGCCCGTAGGGGCAGACGCAGCCGGAGGACGGATTGGAGATGGCAAAGGCAAAGTGCAGGTTGGGCTCCCGGCGGGAAAGCTCCTCCCCGGAGATCAGCTCGGTATCGCTGATGCCGTCCCGGTTTTTGCGGATGCGGCAGTACATGGCGATCATCGGCTTGAGGGAGGCTTTTTCGAAGCAGACATACTGCCCCACCCGGTGAAACGGCACGCCCAGCTCCCGGCAGACCGTTTCCATATGTTCATTGCCCCGGCGGATGTAGTGATGCTTGAGCGACCCCGTGGAAAGGTCGATGCCGGGATGCACCTCGCCGTCATTGCGGCCGCTGGCCTGCAATGCAAGGTCGGCCTCCTTTTCCACCAGCAGGATATCCAGATTCCACTTGGAAAGCTCCCGCGCGATGGACGCCCCGGAAATGCCCCCGCCGATGATGAGGACATCGGGGTGCTGCCCCTCCAGGGCGCTATCCCGCAGAGAGGGACAGCGCATGGGCTGCTCCCCTACCTCATCGCAGCGGATATCATTGACCACGTGGATGCGGCTGTACTTGGTGGCCGCCATGGAGCAGGCCTCGATAACCTCCGCCCATGTGGCCAGATGACCGGACAGCAGGATGCGGTCCTCGTCAAGCTGTGCCGAGACCGCCCCGCCGAAGTGTTTTTCCAGCCGCCGGTTCAGCTTTGTGATGTTCATTTTGCGGCACCTCCCGTCATTGTCGGCCAAGTGGCCGACTCTAACCTAATGATACCCCCGGGATCGGGAAATGTCAATATCCCGCAGCGCATTTTAGATGGACAGACGGGGCATTTCATGGTATCATTTTGTCAGAAACGAGAAAGGAGCCCATCATGGCAGCACCGAGAAAGGATAATATCAAAGAGAAGATTTTACTGGCAACGGCCGAGCTCTTGAAAACCCACCCGCTGGCGGAGCTTTCGCTGGCGGATATCGCTGCGGCGGCGGGGATCTCCAAGGGGACGCTGTACTACCATTATAAAACCAAAAACGAGATCTTTATGGAGCTGACCGAGGACTTTTTGCGGGAGCAGTGGGAGGATCTCATCCGCTGGACCGAGAATAAGGAAAAGGATACCTCCTTGGAGCGGTTGGTGCGGTATGTGGCCGACCGGGACATCGCTTCCGCCGGGCTGCGGATTCAGCTTCTGGCCGAGGCGCAGCTGGGAAACGCCGCCATGCAGCGGGAGCTTTCCGGGCTGTACGGTAATTTCCAGGGGCTCATCCGGCAGAAAATAGCGGAGCGCAGCGACCTGCCGGCGGACTTTTTCACCTGGCTTTTGCTGCTTTTGTGCGATGGCATCATCGTGCAGGAGGCCATCGGCAACCCGGCCTTTGACCGGGAGAAGTTCATCAGCGATGGCATCCGGTATCTGCGGGAAATAGACCGCTGACGGCAGCGGGAAAGGGGGACTTGCCGTGGAAAAAAAGAATATCACGCTGGGGCTGGTGGCCCATGTGGACAGCGGCAAGACCACCCTGACCGAGGCGATGCTGGTGGGCGCCGGGGCGCTGCGGCAGGCCGGCCGGGTGGACCACGGGGACGCCTTTTTGGACACCCATGCGCTGGAGCGCAGCCGGGGCATTACCATATTTGCCAAGGAGGCACGGCTGACGCTGCCCCATACCGAGCTGACGCTGCTGGATACCCCCGGTCATGCGGACTTCGGGGCGGAGATGGAGCGTACCCTTTCGGTGCTGGATTATGCGCTGCTTATCATCAGCGGGACGGACGGGGTGCAGGCGCACACCGAAACGCTGTGGCGGCTGCTGGAGCGCTACCGGCTGCCGGTTTTTATTTTCATCAATAAAATGGACCGGCCGGGAGCCGACCGGGACGGGATTCTGGAAAATCTGCAGCAGAAGCTCTCCCCTGCCTGCCTGCCCGCAGATGCCGAGGAGGAAACGCTGGCGCTGTGTAACGAGGGGCTGATGCAGGAGTATCTGGAGGGCGGGACGCTGACTGCGGAGTGCCTTGCGGCAGCTGTAGCCCGCCGGGAATGGTTCCCCTGCTTTTGGGGGGCGGCGCTGCGGCAGGAGGGCATCACCGGGCTGCTGGAGGGGCTGGACCGGCTGACCCTGCCCCCGGCCTATCTGCCGGACTTTGCGGCACGGGTGTATAAAATATCCACCGACCCGCAGGGCAACCGCCTGACCCACCTGAAGGTGACGGGCGGAACGCTGCGGGTAAGGATGGCGCTGCCGAACGGGGAGAAGATCACCCAGATACGGCTGTATAACGGCGCCAAATACCAAACGGCGGAGGAGATCCCCGCAGGGACGGTGGCCGCCGTGACGGGGCTGACCCAAACCCGTGCCGGAGAGGGACTGGGCGCCGCCCGTGAGGAGGCCCCGCCGCTATTGGAGCCGGTCATCAGCTGCCGGGTGGTGCTGCCGGAGGGCGCCGACCCCCGCACCGCACTGGCACAGCTGCGGCAGCTGGCGCAGGAGGACCCGCAGCTTCGCCCCGAATGGGAGGAGCAGAAGCGGGAGATCCGGGTGCGGCTGATGGGAGAGATCCAGCGGGAGATTTTGCAGAGCGTGGCCATGGAACGCTTCGGGCTGGCCATCGGCTTTGAGGAGGGGAGCATCCTTTATAAGGAGACCATCGCCGCCCCGGTGGAGGGCATAGGCCACTACGAGCCGCTGCGCCACTATGCCGAGGTGCACCTGCTGATGGAGCCGCTGCCGCCGGGCAGCGGGCTGCAATTTGCCTGCGGCTGCCCCACCGACCGGCTGGACCTGAACTGGCAAAGTCTGATCCTGACCCATTTGGCCGAAAAGACCCATAAGGGGGTGCTGACCGGCGCCCCCATCACCGATATGAAAATTACGCTGATCGCCGGGCGCGCCCACCCCAAGCACACCGAGGGCGGGGACTTCCGGGAGGCGACCTACCGGGCGGTGCGGCAGGGGCTGCGGATGGCAAAGAGCATCCTGCTGGAGCCGCAATGCCGCTTTACCCTGACGGTGCCGGCCGAGCAGCTGGGGCGGGCACTCAACGATTTGCAGCAGCGGGAGGCCGAGACCGAGCCGCCGGAGCTGCTGCCGGAGGCCGCCACCCTGCGGGGCACGGCGGCGCTTTCCATGCTGCGGGACTACCCCGCCGAGGTGGTGCGCTATACCCATGGGCGGGGGCATTTAACCTGGGAGCCGGACGGCTATGCGCCCTGCCGGCACCCCGAAGCGGTAATAGCCGCCTGCGGCTACAACTGTGACGCCGATACGGAAAATACCGCCGATTCGGTCTTTTGCAGCCACGGCGCCGGGCATACCGTCCGGTGGGATGAGGTGCCGGGGATGGCGCATATCGTGACGGATGTGCTGAAGCCCGCCGATGCGCCGGATGAGCCGATCGTGACCCGGCAGCGCAGCGAGGCCTACCGGGGCTCCCTTTTGCAGGATAAGGAGCTGATGCGGATCTTCGAGATGACCTACGGGCCCATCAAGCGAAAAAACGGCGAAGCGATGCATACCCCGAGATCCGCCGGGAGCGAGCGCATCAAGCCGCCGAAGGCCGTACCGCTGCCCGAAGGCCCCGAATACCTGCTGGTGGACGGCTATAATATCATCTTTGCGTGGGAGGAGCTGGCGGAGCTGGCCCGGACCGATCTGGACGCCGCCCGCCACCGGCTTATTCAAATTCTGTGCAACTACCAGGGCTACCGCCGCTGCGAGCTGATCCTTGTATTTGACGCCTACAAGGTGAAGGGCAATCCCGGCAACATTGAACGGCACCATGGCATCCACGTGGTGTACACCAAGGAGGCCGAAACGGCGGATATGTATATTGAAAAGGTGACCCACACGCTGGCGAAGGAGCACCGGGTACGGGTAGCGACCTCCGACGGGCTGGAGCAGATCATCATACTGGGGCACGGGGCGATACGGGTACCGGCCCGGCAGTTCCGGGAGGAAGTGGAGCAGGTGGAACGGGCCATCCGGGAGATACTGGAGAGCCTGTAGCCTGTCCTTTCCGGGCGCCTGCGGGGGGCAGGCAGCGGCGGAGCCGCCTTTCGCCCGCAGGGCGAAAGACGCAGGCTGCGCCTGCGTGGCGGGCTGCGCCCGCCGCGGCTCCGCCGCCCCGCACCCTGCAGGGGGCTTATACCGTGCCGGTGATGACCAGCTTGGTCACGCCGGGGGTGATGCGCCACAGCCCGGTTTCGGCATCCTGCACCGCAGTGGCCGCCGGGACGGTGATCACCCCGCTGGCGGTCGCAAATTCGCCGGTGGCGGCATTATAGGTGTAGCCGGTGCCGGGGGCCAGCGGTGTGCCGTCCAGCGTGACCGTCAACCCGTTCAGGACGGGATCGAAGGTATCGCTGACCGTTACGAAATCGGTGGCGGCCGTGGCGGTATTGCCGCTGTTTTGCAGGTAGAAGGTATAGGTGACCGTTCCGTTTTCCACCACGCTGGTGGGGCTCATGCATTTACTGATGGAAAGCCGCAGCGTTTCCCCTGCTGCGACCGTCGCCTGTGCCGTCAACGGGGTGGTCAGGCCGTTGCCGGTGATGGAGGCGGTATTGGTGATGGTGCCGCCTGCGGCAGGCGGGGCGTAGCCGTTGGGCTCGGCCTCGTAGATCAGCAGGGCATTGCCGCCCGCCGGAACGGTGATCCCGCCGATTACCAGCGGGGCGCCTGCGGTGACCGCCGGGGCGGGCTGCAGCGTGCCGTTGCTGTAATACTTGAGTGAGCCCTCCACATAGGTGAGGGGCACCCGGGTCTCCCCGGCAAAGGCGTACCCGCCCAGGTCATCGGTGACGGTGAGCCCGGTATAGGCGGCTGCGCCGCTATTGCGGATGCTGACGATATAGGTGACGGTATTGCTGCTGCCGTAGGTGGGCAGCACGGCGGTCTTTTCGGCAGCCAGCACCTGCACCAGCTGCCCCTCCACGGTATTGGAATTGGTGGAGGTATCACGGTAGGAAAGGGTTGCGGTATTGTAAAAAGCAGCCATGGGTCTTATTCCCTCCTTGGTTCTCATTTGGGGGCGCCGTACGGCGCAGATCGCCCGCTGCTCCCCCGCTACCAGTTTATGTTGCCCCGTAAAAATAGTTCCCGGCGGGGCAGTTCCGGCGGCGGTTTTTGCTTGACACCGCTCGGCAATCGTGCTATTATAGGTGAGCGGAATTTGAGGTCTGCACAGAGATGGGCCCGTGGCTCAGTTGGGAGAGCGCCGCGTTCGCATCGCGGAGGCCGAGGGTTCGAATCCCTTCGGGTCCACCAAATAAAAAAGACGCCTGTCGGCGTCTTTTTTTATTTGGCGGACCTTGGGGAGCGCAGGCTTTTCATGTTTACCATAGAATGGGTATTGACAGCGGTATCAGATTGTGGTAGATTATTAGCAGAAAAGCTGTTGCTCCCCATTTCAGAGGCAGTAATCGGTTCGAAAGAGCCGAGGGTCTGATGCCTTTGGGAGCGAACAGCTTTTTTGGTTCTGTTGTCAACCAAATGCAGCGTACCGTAAAAGCTGTTGGGTTTACCATAGAATGGGTATTGACAGCGGTATCGAATTGTGGTATCATGTCGGTGGTGAGGAGTGCGTCCGATTCGACGGACCGCCCCACCATTTTTATTTGGACTACCATAGAATGGGTATTGACAACGCCGGTATCCTGTGCTATATTGGCAGTACAGAGGTCAACCGCTGGGTTCCGTCCGGGCAATTGGAGCCCGTCTCGATGAAGCAGCGGGTTGGCTTCTTTTTTTATCTCCCCGATGCTGTGCGCAGGTTTTACGATAAGTAAGTCAGCCGCTTCTTGCCTTTGCCGGGCTTGGGGCGGCTTTCATTTTCCTCTATTCCCTATTGCAGGTAGCCCGCCCGGGCCGCAGGCCGCCCCGGCTCCGCCGGGGCCGGCGGGCTTCGCCCGCCGAAACCGTCCGGAGGACGGTTTGGCTTGCGGCCCGCTTTTTTGCACCCACTCTCCCCCTGCATCACCCCATCCCGCCTCCCCCCGCCGCCGATCCCGAGATTTTCTATATATTAGGACATATCCCCCCGATTGTCCCTTTCTCCCGGCGGCGTCAGGAACTATAATTTTAATAGAATACTATGTGTGACAGAGGAGGTTCCTCATGCAGAACCGTTCCATAAATACCATCGCCCGCACCCTCATCCAAACCGTGGTGCGGCAAAAGCTGACCGCCATCAAAAACGACCCGGAGCGCAGCCTGCGCAGCCTGGTGGATATGGGGCTCAACTTTGCCGGAGGGGGCGAGCAGCAGCATATCCTGCAGTTGGCACAGCAGACCCTGCAGGATGAATCCAGCGCCTATTACCGCATCATCTACGATATGGCCCTGCACATCAATACCGACCATCTCCTGGGCTTCGGTATGAATTTCGGGTACAATAGCCTTACCGCAGGCGCCCGGCATATCCGCCGGCTGGAAACCGAAAGCAGCTGCGATATCCCGTGGTGCCTTACCCTCGTCATCGGGCAGGAGGGCTTTGCCGCCCACGAGGACGCCTATACCGCCCTCATCGAGCAGGGCAAGAAGCTGGGCATCTACACCTATCTGCTGTTGGCGCCGCAGCTGCCCGTCGGGCTGTTTTCGCTGCTGCAAAGCCAAAAGGACTGCGCCTTCCTTGTCTTTACCGGCCCGGAGGAGCTGACCGACGATGCCATTGACTCGATGGCGCAGCTTACCCATGTCATGCCGGTGGTGCGCTTCGGCACCGATGCCGAGGAGGTATGCGAGGCCATGCGCCGCCGCGAAATGCTGTATGCCGCCTACCGCCTTTACTCCCCCCGGACCGCCGGCGCCGACCTTCTGGAGGATACCCTTTCGGATACCGGACGGCTGCACGCCCCCCTCACCTTCTTCATCGAGGAGGGCCCCCGGCCCATTCACACCTCTCCGCTTTACGGGCAGACCATCTCCATCCGCAACGACCTGCATTTTGACAGCATCCCGGTGGAGCTTTGGGAGGACCTGCACTACATCGACAGCGCCATCTCCCCCCGCCCCAGCCGGTGTGCCGTCTTTGACGCCGACTGCCGGCTGCTTCGCCCCGACGGCTCCCCCGATGACAGCCTTTCCTTTGCCCACCTGTCGCTGGAGGACATCCTTTCCGCCCGCCGATAAAAACAGCCCCCGACCCTGCATAGTCCGCAAGATCGGGGGCATTATTCGCTTTTTTATACCTCGGCTATCTCCGCACGCTTCACCGCAGCGTAGATGCTGGCCTTCAGCATCCGCACAAATTCCTGCGGGGGCACGCAGTCCCTGTTGGAAAGCCACCGCACGAACGCCGCAATAAAGGCATCCGCGTAGAAATCCACGCAGAACTGCTGGTAGGTCTTTTCCTCAAGGGAGGACGCCAGATAATACTTGACGGAGGGCTCCAGCACCTCCTTAAAATGCTCAAGGAAGGAGTTTTGCCCCTCGATGCGCAGCGCCCGGCGGTAGAACGCCCGGTTTTCGTAGAAGAAGCAGCACAGCGCCGTCAAAAAGTCCCAGATCCCGGCGTAGTCCTGCCGGCTGGAAAGCTGCAGGTACTCCATATCGAAGATCCAGTTGACCAGGTCGTATTTGTCCTTAAAGTGATAGTAAAAGCTCTTGCGGTTCATTCCGCACCGTTCCGCAATATCGGAAACGCTGATTTTGGAAAACGGCATCTGCTCCATCAGTTCTTTCATGGCAGCGGCCAGGGCTCGCTTGGTCAGGTTGGAATCGGCCGTAGTCTTCACCCCCATATACTATTATCTTACCATATCCCCCCGCTGATTTTAACCCCCTCGTTTCGCAAAATTGTGGGACAAACGGCAAATTCTGTCCCAAACCGCATTTTGCGGCTTTTTCCCCCACCGCACACCCCGCAAAAGCCGCAGGCATACGGCCGGCAGGTGCTACGCCCCCGGAGGGGGCGTAGCCTGCCCCCCGCCGCAGGCGGCGGCGGGGGGCGGCGTGCGGCGCAGCCGCACGGCCTGCCGGCCGACCCTGCCCCTCCCATCCATCCCACCAAAGGAGTGAACCCATGCAAACCCCATCCCGTTCCCTGCACGACCTCCACCCGCTGCGGCTGCTGCCGCTGGTCCTCTGCCTTGCCATGGTGGCCGTCTGGCTTGCCCGCGGCGGCTTCACCGTCGAGGACATCCTCACCTACGCCCCACAAAACCCGTGGCTTGCCGCCGGCTTTTTGCTGCTCCTTTACGCCGCCAAAAGCTTGAGCATCGCCTTCCCCATCATCATTATACAGGTTGCCGCCGGGCACCTGTTTTCCCCTGGGGCGGCGCTTGCACTTAATATTGCAGGGCTCGCCATCGTTCTTACGCTGCCCTACGGCATCGGCTGGTTTTCGGGCAGCGGCCTCACCGACCGCCTGCTGCTGCGCTACCCCAAGCTGGATACCCTGATTGAAAATCAGCAGGGGCACCATTTTTTCCTCTCCTTTTTCCTGCGGGTCATCTACCTCCTCCCCGGCGACGTCGTCAGTATGTATTTCGGCTCGATCCGGGCGCCCTACCCCACCATCCTGCTGGGCGGGCTCCTCGGCGGGCTGCCCAGTCTGCTGGCCGCCACCCTGCTGGGCGCCAGCGTCTCGCAGCCCGGCTCCCCCGCCTTCTGGATCGCCCTCGGCATCACCGCCGGGGTCTCGGCCCTCTCGCTTCTCGGCTACCTCCTCTGGAAAAAGCGCCAAAAGGCGCAGGCATAGCCCCCACCCCAAATGCCCCCTTGCCGCAGGCACACGGCCGGCAGGCGCTCCGCCCCTCCGCGGCGGAGCCCGCCCCCCGCCTCCGGCGGGGGGCGTCATGCGGCTTCGCCGCACGGCCTGCCGGCCGCCCTGCCCTCCTCGGCAGCCCCCTGCCTGCCCCCACCACGGCGGAGCCGCCTTTCGCCCGCAGGCGAAAGCGCAGGCAAAGCCTGCGGCGGCGGGCTGGGCCCGCCGCGCGGCTCCGCCGCCCGCCCCCTGCACTCCATCCCCCCCAAATAATGCGCCTTCCCCATCCAAAAACCACCCCGCAAAGGCCAAGCAGCCGTCCCCTCCCGGAGAACGGCCGCTTTTTGCGTATTTTCACTTATTTTTCACTTTTTCACCTATTTCGCCCGCAGCTCCCAAAACGCCATCGCACTCGCCGTCCATTCACCCCCAATGCCGCCATTGCATCTCTGTCATATCACCCGCCCCGTAAAAGCCAAGCAGCCGCCCCCTCCCGGAGAACGGCCGCTTTTTGCGTGTTTTCACTTATTTTTCACTTTTTCACCTATTTCGCCCGCAGCTCCCAAAATGCCACCGCACTCGCCGCCGCCACATTCAGGGAGTCCACCCCATGCTGCATCGGGATGCGGACGGTGTAATCGCAGTCCGCTATGGTGCGGCTGGTCAGCCCGGTGCCCTCGGTTCCCAGCACAATGGCCAGCTTCGGCTCCGCCGCCAGCCCCGCATCGTCTATCGAAACCGAGTCCTCCCGCAGCGCCATCGCCGCCGTCTTAAAGCCCAACTCCCGCAGCCACGCAAGGCCGGGGTTCGGCCACAGGGCCGGGTCCTCCCCGATATACGCCCACGGGATCTGGAACACCGTCCCCATGCTTACCCGCACCGCCCGCCGGTTGAGGGGGTCGCAGCAGCTGGGGGTCAGCAGCACGGCGTCAATGCCCAGCGCCGCCGCCGACCGAATGATCGCCCCCACATTGGTGGAGTCCACCACATTTTCCAGCACGGCCACCCGCCGCGCCCCGGCGGCTATCTCTCTGAAATCCCGGGGAGCCGGCCGCCGCATGGCGCACAGCACCCCGCGGGTCAGCTCGTAGCCGGTCAGCCCGGCCAGCACCTCCCGTTCCCCGGTGTAGATGGGTACCCCGCCGCACCGGTCAATGATCCCGGCCGCCTTCCCCTCAATGAATTTTCGCTCGGTGAGGAGTGCCAGCGGCTCGCAGCCGGCATCCAGCGCCAACCCGATTACCGTGGGGCTTTCCGCAATGAAAACGCCCTTTTCCGGCTCCAGGCGGTTGCGCAGCTGCGCCTCGGTCAGCCTGCAAAACAGGTCTAGCTCCGGCTGTCCCGGGTCGGTGATCTCAAAATTTTTCGCCATTTTCGGGCATCTCCTTTCCTGCATCCGGCTCCCATTATAGCAGGTTTTTCGCCCCTTGCATAGCCCGCCATCCGGCAGATGCGCCCCCCGCAGGCCCCGAAAAAAGGCAGCATTCGGCCCGCAGGGCAGCCCGCCCCCTTCGGGGGCGGGCTCGGCGGCCTTCGGCCGCCTGCGAGGGGCTTCGCCCCTCGGCCCTGCGGGCCGTCCCCACCCGCCGCACCTTTTCCTCTCACTCCGGCATCCCCCCGGCAAAATCTCCCCCCAGCGCCAAAACCCGTTCCAGCAAAACCTCCCGTCCATCCGAAAAAACCAGCCGGGGCGGTTCCTCCTTCAGCCGCAGGGCCTGCCCGGTCGCAGTCAGGCAGGTGCCGCCCGCCTTTTTGCCATCCGGCTCAAACCACGTCACCGTGACCCACGGCCTGCCGGGGAGCAGCAGCCGCAGCAGCTGCAGCCTTGCGTCCAGCAGCGACCGTTCATCCTCCTCCAGCCGGGGGCAGCCGTCGGTCGGGCGTGCCGTTTCCTGTAAAATTTCTTCGTGGCCGGTCAGCGTCGCAAAGGGCGCAAACTGCACCGCCCTCTCCGGCCGCGGCATCCGGCGGTACCGGGAAAACGGCCTTTTCAAATCGATAATATCATCATATCCGCGCTGTTGTTCAAGCATAGTTTCCCTCTCCGCAGTTTTTTATGGGGCAATCCCCGGCGGAATTTCTCCCTCCGCAGGCCCCTGCAAGCCTCCGGAATACAGCCCGCAGGGCCGGCGGCCTCCGGCCGCCGTGGCGGCTCCGCCGCCCAAAGCCGCCCCCGAAGGGGGCGGCTTGCCCTGCGGGCCGCCCTCCCCCCAACCTTTCTCCCGCCTTCGTCAAAAAGCCGATTATCTCCATCTGTTTTTGTGCAGTATGCCCTTCCTCATCCGCACTTTCCGACATGTTTCGTGCATTTTCCCCTCGTTCCCCCTTGCACCGTGCGCCTCCTGCGGTATAATAGAAGATAACTAAGACAAATATGACATCCAAAGGAGCCCCCACGATGAAACGACGCCTGTTCAGCATCCTGCTCGCCCTCTGCATGACCCTCGCCATGCTACCCGCCGCCGCTTTCGCAAAATCCGTTTCGTATAATGGTGAAATTATCATTGAAAATCTCGGTTGGCTATTCTTGAATAATGACGAAATCGGCTATTATATCCCCGGTAAAAACGGTAAATTCAGTGTTAACCAGCCAAATTCCGGTTCCTTCCTCAAGGTGACCAAAACCGGCGAAAACGAGATTACCATCACCGTCTTCGGAAATGTGACCCTCCAAGGAAAAAAAGCCCTTTCTGCCAATGACGAAAATGCCATCAAATCCATAAAAAATCTCATCATCACCGGGGCCACCGGGAAGGATACACTATCCTTGAGCACTACAAAGGACGGTACGGCAATTTCTGTCCTTGGCGATCTTACCGTCACCGGCATCGCCCTCACGGCCACCGCCGATAATGGCCATGCGCTTCAGGCGAATAACATTACCGTTTCCGACGCAACTCTCGACGCCACCAACAATTCCGCCGACAGCGCTGCCATTCAGGCCACGCAGGGCGACGGTCCCCTTGGAAACCTCACCGTTTCCGGCGCCTCCGCCATCACCGTCACCAATAAAAATGCCAACGGCCGTGCCATCCATGCGACCATCATAAACGGCAACGAAACCCCCGGGCAAACGGATGCATCGCAGGTTACCATCAGCTCCCCGGCTCCCCATTCTCACGTTTGTAGTGATGGATGGACATCCGACGCCACCGGCCATTGGCACCGCTGTGCAGATGCCAACTGCACCGAAAAGCTGAACTTTGCAGCCCACTCCGGCGGCACTGCCACCTGCTCCGCAAAGAAAACGTGCGAGATTTGCAGCCAATCGTATGGCGAGCTTGACCCCAATAACCATACCCATCTTTCTGACTGGGCATCGGATAAGACCGACCATTGGAAGATTTGCAACGATTGCGGTGCGATTATAGAGAAAGTTGCTCACTCCGGCGGCGCTGCCACCTGCACCGAAGCGAAAAAGTGCGAAATCTGCGGCCAATCGTATGGCGAACCTGACCCCAGTAACCATACCGCCCTTTCCGGCTGGGCATCGGATGAGACCGGCCATTGGAAGACTTGTTCGCGGTACCGCCACCTGCACCGAAGCGAAAAGGTGCGAAGTCTGCGGCGAACCGTATGGCGAACCTAGCCCCAGTAACCATACCCATCTTTCCGACTGGAAATTTGATGAGACCGGGCATTGGAAGACCTGCAAGGATTGCGGCACAATTATAGAGAAAACCGCCCACACCGGCGGCACTGCCACCTGCACCGGAGCGAAAAAGTGCGAGATTTGCAACCAATCGTATGGCGAGCTTAATCCCAGTAACCACACCGCCCTTTCCGACTGGATATTTGATGAGACCGGCCATTGGAAGACCTGCAAGCGGTACCGCCACCTGCACCGAAGCGAAAAGGTGCGAAGTCTGCGGCGAACCGTATGGCGAACCTAGCCCCAGTAACCATACCCATCTTTCCGACTGGATATTTGATGAGACCGGGCATTGGAAGACTTGCAACGATTGCGGTGCGATTATAGAGGAAGCTGCTCACTCCGGCGGCACCACCACCTGCTCCACAAAGAAAAAGTGCACCATCTGTGGCGAACCATATGGCGAGCTTGATCCCAGTAACCACACCGCCCTTTCCGACTGGACATCGAATGAGACCGGTCATTGGAAAGCCTGTGCAGACTGTAAAGCAGCCGACATTGATAAGGCCATCCATGCCTACAGCGACTGGATCATCGATAAAGAGCCAACCGTCGCCGAAGCGGGAGCCAAATGCCGAGAGTGCAGCGTTTGCCACTACAAAGAAACGGCCACCATCCATCCCGTCCCCTGCACACATGAGGGCAGCACTTCTTGGGAACCGGCCGGAGATGGAGTGCATCATGTGAAAAAGTGTGCAGATTGCGGTGCGATTATAGAGAAAGCTGCTCACTCCGGCGGCACCACCACCTGCTCCGCAAAGAAAAAGTGCACCATCTGCGGCGAACTATATGGCGAGCTTGATCCCAGTAACCACACCGCCCTTTCCGGCTGGATATTTGATGAGACCGGCCATTGGAAGACCTGTTCAGCTTGCAACACAGATATAGAGAAAGCCACCCACACCGGCGGCACCGCCACCTGCACCGCAAAGAAAAAGTGCGAAGTCTGCGGCCAATCGTATAGCGAACCTGACCCCAATAACCATACCCATCTTTCCGGCTGGGCATCGGATGAAACTCACCATTGGAAAGACTGTGCGGACTGTAACGCAACCGGCATTGATAATGCCGCCCACACCTTCGGAGAATGGATCATTGATAAAGAAGCAACTGCCACTGAAGCCGGTTCCCGGCATAAGGTATGCACCATCTGCAACTATGAAACGCAGACCGAAACCATCCCCGCCACCGTCCCCTGCACGCATGAGCGCAGCACTTGGGTGCCTGCCGGAGATGGAGTGCATCACGTGAAAAAGTGCGCAGATTGCGGCGCTGAACCGACCATCGAGAAGCATAATTTTGCTTATCGAGATAACGGGGACAATTCACACACCATGACTTGCGATGTTTGCAAGGTGTCCTATACACAGGAACACGATTTTAGCCATAAAACGGTGCCTGCCGATGACGGAAAGCATCGTGGCCAATGCGTTTGCGGGGCGTTTGATGCGGCAGAAGAACATACCTTTGAAAACGGCAGCTGCACCGCCTGCGGGGCAGCCGACCCCACCCCCGCAAAGCCTACCCCCGGCGGTTCTGGCATTATCATCACCCCGGAGGCCGCCGACCCGGCGTTCCTCTCCGGTACCAACCAGACAGTCGCCGTTGGCGGCTCTGCGGTGTTCCGCATCGACTATAACTATGCGGCGTTCCGCTCCGTTGCGGTGGACGGCGTCATCCTCGATCCCGCCGACTACACCACATGGGAGGGCAGCACCTGGGTAAAACTAACCGCAGCCTACACGAAGTCGCTGACCCCCGGCCCCCACACCCTTTCGGTTTATTTTGACGGCGCAACCGCCACCACGACCTTCACCGTCGGCGGGCAGCCCAACCCTGCCACCGGCGCCCGGGATGCCGTAGGCATCGCCGCAGCTGCAGCAGCCATTGCGCTGCTTGGCTCGGCTGTTGTCCTGCGCAAGAAGTAACGGCCGTAACCACATTCACACGGAAAGCAAAAAGGAGCTGCGGCAAGGGATGGTTTGCTGCGGCTCCTTGCCATGTTTACCGCTGATTTTTGCAGGGCCCGGGAATGCGGCCCGCAGGGCCGGCGGCCGAAGGCCGCCGTGGCGGCTCCGCCGCCTAAAGCCGCCCCCGGAGGGGGCGGCTTGCCCTGCGGGCCGTCCTGCTGTTTGCGGGCTTTCCCCTCTCGATTTCAGCCGCTCGGCGCTATGCAAAACCCCGCAAAAAGCAAAAAGCCTGCCGCATGCAGGTCAGGCGCGGTGCCCGCCGACCTGCCCGTTGCGGGCGATCGCGGTAGCCCCGTCCTGCAGATCCATCCCGCGCAAAACGGCATTTTTGCCGTACTTTTTGCGGAGCGCAACGATGGCCTGCTGCCCGTTCCACTCCCGCTGCAGCTCGGCGGTTTGGCGGCGGCGGGCCGCATCGCTGCCGAAAAAATCAAGCTGTTCTCCCTCGTCCGATTGCAGGTCCTCCCGGTGCAGCAGCCCGGCTGCCGTCACGGTGATTTTTCGGACGGAAAGCTCCGGTTGGGCGATCTGATCAAACAGGCGGGCGGCCGCCTGCATTAAAATGCGGGAGGAGGAAACCGGGGTCTCCAGATTGGTGCTGCCGTGTGCCGGTGCCGGAATTTTCCTGCCGTAGCGGTCGATTTTGACGGGGCCGCGGTAGCCGACCGGGGAGCCCCCCGACAAATTCTCGGTATCATAGTCGATATCCAGCCGGAACTGGCTGCAAACCAGCCCCTTTTCCACCAGCTCCAGCGATAGCTGATCCGCCATTTCCCGGACGATGAGCCGGGCTTTTTCATTGGGGTAGGGCTCCTGCAGTACCTGCCCCGAGCTGATGCTGGAGCTGCGGGGCCGGTAGGCTTTGATCTCGGCGATGGTGCAGGGCTCCCAGCCCCAGGCGTGGTCGATGAGTAGCTCGGCATTGACCCCGAAAAGCCGGAACAGAAGCTCCTCGTTGTGCAGTTTTTCCGGGCCGCCCAGCGAGCAGCGTGCGACATCCCCCATGGTGAAAATGCCATATTGTGCCAGCTTTTTGGCGTAGCCCGGCCCCACCCGCCAAAAATCGATGATGGGGCGGTACGACCACAGCTGCTGACGATAGCTTTGCTCATCAAGCATGGCGATGCGCACCCCGTTACTGTCCGGCGGGATGTGTTTGGCGACGATATCCATGGCGACCTTGCAGAGGTAGAGATTGCTGCCGATGCCGGCGGTGGCGGTGATCCCCGTTTCCTGCAAAATTTCCAGTATGAGCTGCGTGGCGAACCGGCGGGCGGTGCAGTGCAGCGAGGCGATGTAATCGGTGGCGTCGATGAACACCTCATCCACCGAATAAACGTGGATGTCCTCGGGGGCGACGTGGCGCAGATAGATGGCGTAGATGCGCGCGCTGTACTCCATATATCGGGCCATGCGGGGCGGGGCGACGATGTAATCGACCGCGAGGCGGGGGTCTTTTTGCAGTTCCTCGACGAAGGCGGACTTGCCGGTGAGGCAGCGGCCGGGGGCGGCCAGCTTCCTTTGGGCATTGACGACGGCGACCTGCTGAACGACCTCGAACAATCGGGGGCGGCCGGGGACGCCGATGGCCTTCAGCGGCGGGGAGACGGCAAGGCAGATGGTTTTTTCGGTGCGAGTGAGGTCGGCGACGACGAGATTGACGGCGAGGGGGTCCAGCCCCCGATCGACACATTCGACCGAGGCATAAAAGGATTTGAGGTCGATGGCGAGGTAGGTTCTTTCCTTCATTTTCTGTCCTCCTCCGGAGGGGCGGGTGGTGTGCAGAACGTTTGTTCTTGATTTAATTGTAGCACGGAAAAGCGGGTTTGGGAATCGGCAGATTGTACGAACATTTGTTTTTATTTTTGGGAGATTTGGAGAAAGGGGTGGCGTTTGGGGCGGGAGAACGGGGCGGGGGCGACCGCAGGGAGCCCCTTATGGCAGCGGCCGGCTCCTTGCTGCGGGGCGGACAGTGCGGGGTTGGCGGGGAGGGCGGGCGGGTGGGTGGGAGGCCCTCCCCGCCCAAAAAAGGAGCCCGCCGGAAGGCGGGCAAAGGGGGCCGGTTATTCGGCGAACATGGGGCCGGAGAGGTAGCGGTCGCCGGTATCGGGCAGGAGAACGACGATGGTTTTTCCCGCCATTTCCGGGCGCTGCGCCAGCTGCAATGCTGCCCAGACGGCGGCACCGGAGGAGATCCCGACCAAAACGCCCTCATTTTTCCCGACAAGGCGGCCGGTGGCAAAGGCGTCCTCATCGGCGACGGGGATGATCTCATCATAGACCCCGGTATCCAGCACGGCGGGGACAAACCCGGCACCGATGCCCTGAATTCCGTGCTTGCCCGCCACGCCGGTGGAGAGGACGGCAGAGGTCTTGGGCTCGACGGCGACGATGCGAACGGCGGGATTTTTCTCCCGCAGGTAGCGGCCGATGCCGGTGATGGTGCCGCCGGTGCCGACCCCTGCCACAAAGGCATCCACCGTGCCGTCGGTGTCCTCCCAGATCTCCGGGCCGGTGGTGGTGTAGTGGGCCTCGGGATTGGCGGGATTGACAAACTGGCCGGGGATAAAGCTGTGGGGGATCTCCGCTGCCAGCTCATCGGCTTTGGCGATGGCGCCCTTCATGCCCTGCGCACCGGGGGTGAGCACCAGCTCCGCGCCGTAGGCCTTCATCAGCTGGCGGCGCTCCGCGCTCATGCTATCCGGCATGACGATGATGATGCGGTAGCCCCGTGCGGCGGCCACCGATGCCAGACCGATGCCGGTATTGCCGGAGGTGGGCTCGATGATGACCGACTGCGGGGTAAGGAGTCCCTTTTTCTCGGCGTCCTCGATCATGGCGAGGGCGATGCGGTCCTTGACCGAGCCGGCGGGGTTCAGGTATTCCAATTTGGCGAGGATGCGAGCCTTCAGGCCGTATTTTTTCTCAAGATTGGTGAGCTCCAACAGGGGGGTGCGGCCGATGAGCCCGGCGGCGGATGTATAAATTTTTGCCATAAGGGGACCTCCTTTATTAAAATAGACTAAAGTAGTAGATTTACTATGGAACAGTTATACACCCGCTGGGGGGTGATGTCAATAAAAAATTCCCCCGAAGGGGAATTTTTTACGAGAACTTTACTTTTTGCGCAGGAGGGCGGCCGAGCCGAGCAGCGCAATGGCTGCTGCGGCTGCGGCGATGCCTACGGCATCCCGGGCGCCGGTGTCGGGGTTGGGCTGCCCGCCGACGGTGAAGGTTGTGGTGGCGGTTGCGCCGTCAAAATACACCGAAAGGGTGTGGGTGCCGATGCCGAGCGTTTTCACATAGGCGGGGGTCAGCTTTACCCAGGTGCTGCCCTCCCAGGTGGTGTAGTCGGCGGGGGTAAGGGTGACGCCGTCCACGGCGATGGAACGGAAGGCCGCATAGTTATAGTCGATGCGGAACACCGCAGCGCTGCCGAGGGCGACCGTCTGGTTGGCGCCGGAGAGGAACACCGGATCGGTGGCCTCCGGGGTGATGATAATGACCGAGCCGCCGGGGGTGGGCTCTACGGGAGCGGGGTCGGTGGGGGGAATGTAGTTGGGGTCGGCCGCCCCGCAGGCGGTGCAGCTGCCGTTTTCAAAGATATGGGCTTCTTTCATTCCCGTTGTTACGCCGCAAATTCCGCACTTTTTATAATGGCCGTCCCCATCCGCAACATAGATAAAGTTGGAGTGGTGGAGTACATGCCCCGTAAAGCTGCACTTATTGCAGAATTCCTGGTGTGTGCCTGCCACATCATTTATATGGTAGCCATGTATCGCATGGGCCTCTTTTGCGTTAATGACCTGGCCGCAGGCGGTACACTCTACCTTATGCGTCGACCAATCTCTATTATCTGTATATTTTAGCGTGCCCTCATGTGTGCAGGGGCCGGTGGCGGGGATGGTGGCCGTTTCCTTATAGTGGCAAACGCTGCACTCTCTGTACTGGGAACCGGATTCGGTGGCGGTTGCCCCTTGTGTGATCTGCCACTCGCTGTAGGTGTGGGCGGTTTTTTCTATATCTGTGCTGCAAGCTGAACAGGTTTTCCAATGGTGAGTTTCATCCGATGCCCAGCCGGAAAGATGGGTGTGGTTATTGGGGTCAAGCTCGCCATACGATTGGTTGCAGACGGTGCACACCTTCTTTGCGGTGCAGGTTGCGGTGCCGCCGGAGTGGGCGGCTTTATCTTTGATGGCGTTGCAGTCGGAAGCGGTACAGGCGTGCCAGTGGTCGGTGGCGTCGGACGTCCATGTGTCACCAAAGGTGTGGATGTGGGGGGCGGGGGCGGTGGGAACGGAAATAGTCACATATCGATTCCCTTCGATACCATCAACAGTGCTTTCGGTGAGTGGGTAGGAGCTATTACCGACTTCGATCTTTGCGCCATCGACATCAAAATTTGCCCACCTATAGGCTTGACCCATTGATGTACCAGCATACGCCGTTGAATTATACGCCGATGCGGTAATACGAGATTTTTCGCCGGTAACGGAAACGGTGCATGGAGCATTTTCATCGCCGGAAATGGCGCAGCTGAAATAGCTGTAATTATTAAAATCAGACGAATAGGGTTTGTTGGTATTGGTAAATTCATTGGTCGCTTTGAGCCATGCGCCACCGGAAACGACAAGGCTTCCGCCCTCGACCATGACGGTAGCGTCATTCGAGAAGTCCTTTGAAGCACCGCTTTGATTGGTTGCTTCAACCGTGGTTCCCTCGCCGGAGATGATCAGATCATGGTTATCTACAGAAATGGCGTGGCCACTGACATTTGGGGTACTTTGTTTTTTGAAGGTCACCTTTACGGTGGCACCGCCTGTTATGGTAATATTGCCCACCTTCGAAGACAATGCGGCACCTATTCCGTCTTTTCCATCGCGGGTTAGAGTAAGCGTACCTTTGGTCCCTTCGCCGGTGATCACAAGGTTATTTCCGTTGCCCATTTCGATGCAGGAGATATCACTACCTTCAACCTTTGACTCGATGGTGAATTTTACCTGATGATAATAAGATTGATAACTGGTGCCACGACGGAAAGAGATGGTAACGGTATCCCCCTCCTTGGTAAGCATTAGATTATCGTTGGTGCGAAAATTATTTTCCGCATCCGTATTGAATGTGTAATTTTTATAGTAATATACTGGGATATACTCTCCCGAATCATTTTCTTCAAATTTCCACTTGGTACCGTTGATGGCGATATCGTAGGTGCCACTTGATACCTCCCCCGCCAGTGCGGTGACGGGGAGCATGGTGAGGGCCATGCAGAGGATGAGCAGGATGCTGAACAGGCGTTTTTTCATTGTGGGACCTCCTTTTTGGGCGCATTTGCCGTTGTTGTTCCCTATTATACCGCGGGGCGGGCGGGGAAAACGGGGGCGGGCGTGAAATGCGCAAAAGGCGGCGCGAATCGCAAAATCACAAAATTTTTTACATAAAACTGTGCTTTTATGGATGGCATTTTGCGACATATGGAAAAAGATGGTGATGTGAAACGCAGACGGCGTTCTGCTTTTGCAAAAAAAGTCCCGCCGCTGCCCGCAAGGATGGAGTTGATAGAAGTGCGGTTCTGTGGTAGAATCATAAAAATACACTTTTGGAGGTGCCGCCTTGAAAACGGATCATCTGGCTTTGCTGCGCGAAGGTGCGCCGCTGACCACCCGTCAGCAGCTGTCCCTGACGCTGCAGCTCAGCTGGCCGGCCATTATGGCACAGCTCGCCACCATCATCATGCAATATATCGACGCAGCTATGGTTGGCCGTTTGGGGGCGACCCAGTCGGCGGCGGTTGGGCTGGTGGCCTCCACCACATGGCTTTTCGGGGGACTTTCTTATGCGGCGGCCATGGGCTTCAATGTACTGACGGCACAGCGCGTGGGCGGCGGCCGTCTGGCTGATGCCCGCAATATCCTCAAGCAGGCGCTGGTGCTGTGTCTGGCGTTCAGCACGGCCATGGCACTGCTGGCGGCAGCGCTTTCCTCATCGCTGCCCGGAATACTGCGGGCGGATCGGAGCATCTGGAAGGATGCCTCCGCCTATTTTTTGGTGTACAGTCTGTTCCTGCCCGCCCTCCAGCTGGATAATGTGACGGCCGGCCAGCTGCAGGCCACAGGCAATATGCGCACGCCTGGCATCTATATGGTGGTCATGTGTGCGTTGGATGTTGTGTTCAACACCCTGTTTATCTTCCCTACCGGCACCATCCGGCTCGGCTCGCTGGCGCTTCCCGGTGCGGGACTGGGCACGGCAGGTGCTGCATTGGGCACCGGCCTTGCCGAACTGGTGGTGGGCCTGTACCTGCTGTATTTTGTCCTGCGCCGCAGTCCGGTGCTTCGTTTGGAAAAAGGGGAACGTCTGCATTTCGATCGGCAACAGCTGCGCACCATACTCCGCATCGCCGCGCCTGTGGCATCGGAGAAGGTGATCCTGTCCTCGGCACAGATCGTTTCCACCGCTATTGTGGCGCCCCTGGGGACCGTGGCCATCGCCGCCAATTCCTTTGCCATCACGGCGGAGAGCCTGTGCTATATGCCTGCCTTCGGAATTCAAAGCGCTGCAGCGATGGTGGTGGGACAAAGCGTGGGGGCCGGGCGGCGGCAGATGGCGCGCCGGCTGGGCTGGGTCACGGTGCTGCTGGGGATCGCCGTCATGGTGCTCACCGGCGGGCTGCTGTATCTTTTGGCCCCGCAGATGATGGCAATATTGACACCGGACCCGGAAATCATCGCTTTGGGTACCCGTGTTCTGCGCATCGAGGCGTTCGCCGAGCCTATGTACGGTGCGTCCATCGTCGCCGGCGGCGTGTTCCAGGGCACCGGCAGCACACTGGTTCCCACACTATTCAATTTGGGAACCATGTGGGGCATCCGGATCCCGCTGGCACGGCTGGCCGCACCCCGCTGGGGACTGCCCGGCGTATGGACGGCCATGTGCCTGGAGCTGTGCGTCCGGGGCATCCTCTATCTGATCCGGCTGGTGGGTAAACACTGGCTGCCGCCGGAAGGGCAGGATGAACGGGCATAGACGCACCGGGAAGCCTGTTCTCACAAGGTCGATCCGTTCAATAAAGCAATCTCCGCAAAAATTCCTGCATTCCCCGGTCTTCACCAATAAAAAAAGAGCCATTCGGCTCTTTTTTTATTGGTGGAGTAGCCCCATCAAAATCCGAACTCAACGCCGACGCGATCTCGTCAAGTGAGATTGTCTGCGTCCCATGTTGATAGTTGTAGGTCAAGACCAGTTTATCATCGAACACATACACGGCGTTTACAAATGTATCAATCAGGCGTTTCTGAAAATCACGGTTTGCTGGATCGCCATGACGGAACTGCTCAAACCATGCCGTCATCTGTTCGCGGGTCAGCTTTGGCTTTTGCAGTTCCGCAGTCTGGATATTCACAAGGATTTCTTCTTTTCGTGCCTCCAGCTCATCAAGCCGCTGTTTAGTGGACGGCGTGAAAATGCCCTGCTCGATTGCTTTCAGAATGTTTCCAATGGAGGACTCGGTTTCCGCAAGCTGTGAGCGAAGCGCAGGGGTTGTTATGTCTTCCTGCTCCTGCATAACAAGAATTACATCGATGAGCCTGTTAATCTTCTCTTCATCCATGACGCGCTGCATGGTCAGGCGGACAACAACACGTTCAATCCAGTCTTTGCGAACAGCCTTCTTGTCGCAATCCTTCAAGCGCTTCGCACCGCTGCATTTGTAATAATAGTGCATAGCGCCGGTATGGCTCTTGCCGCTTTCACCAACCATCATGCGCTCACACTTACCGCAGAACAGCTTTGTTGTCAGCAGATAGTCCTCTTTTGCTTTTGCCATTGCGGGAGCATGGCGGTTCTTCTCCATGCGTTCCTGCACACGGTTGAACAGG
>SFFJ01000014.1 GCA_004557855.1 Oscillospiraceae bacterium | reverse complement strand
AGGTCCCACCTGTTCCCATCCCGAACACAGAAGTTAAGCTCATTGGCGCCGAAGATACTTGGCTGGAAGCGGCCCGGGAAAATAGGTTGATGCCGGCACTTTGGATGAACCACCCAATAGGGTGGTTTTTCCATATATTACAAAAGAAAAGGGGAGCGCCATGAGTCGTAGGCACCATATGTTCCTGCTGGAGGGCGTCTATTTTATCAGCTTTTGCACGCTGTATGCCTACACCGTCACCATCCTGCTGGAGTACGGCTACACCGAGGTTCAATGCGGCTACATCACCATGCTGCAATATGTGATGATGACCATCGCCGGGCCGGTTTACGGGCGGATGATCGACCGCGGGCTTTCCCCCAAAAAGCTGTTTATTATCCTTGCGGCGGGCGGGATCATCGTCACGCCGCTGCTGCCCGTCTGCTTTGCCAAGGGCTTTTCTTTGACGATGATCTCCTTCGGTATCATTTCCGCTTTGGATTTTTGCGGCGCCACCGTGATCGATACATGGATCAACCAGATGACGCTGCGGGATGAAACCATCGACTACGGGATGATCCGCAGTGCGGGCTCTATTTTCTACGCCACGACCGCCATTGTTTCCGGCTATCTTATCGTCCCGCTGGGCATCAATTTTCTGTTCTGGCTGCACATGGGCTCGCTGGCGGTGGCCATTCTGCTGGCGGTGACCTTTGCCGACCCCAACAAGCTGCCGCTTTTGGAGCCGGACCGCTTTGCCGGGGAGGAAGCGCCGGACGAGACCTTTGCCCAAAGCATCAGAACGATGATGAAGAACCGGCCGTTTGTCATTTTTCTCATCTGCGGCACGATGTACTACTTTGCCACCCGTGCGGTGAACGGCTTTATGCAGGTCATCATCAATTATATCGGCGGGGATGCCTCCACCTACGGCGTTTCGGTGTTCCTGTATTGCGTGGGTGAATTTTTGCTGATGCGCCTTGCCAGCCGGCTGCTGCGGCGCGGCATGAAGCTGCCGGTGCTGTTCATTACGGCCACCGCCGGACTGGGCCTGCGCATCCTGCTGCTGGGCGTTTTGAAGACCATGACCGGCGTGATGCTGACCCAGATCCTGCTTTCCGTCGGCTTTGCCAGCTATCTGCGCTTTAATATCGATTATGTTGCTTCACTGTTCCCCCGGCAGTATGCCGGCCGTGCCATCCTCATCAGCGTGGCGGTCACGCAGGGGCTCGGCAGCATCATCGGCAACCTGGCGGGCGGATACCTGCTGGCCAGCGTCGGCGTGCCGGTTTACTGCTTCATCTGCGGCGGCGCCATGTTCCTTTCCATGGCCATCTTCCTGATGGGAAAGCCCTTTTCGGCGGCAAAATAAAAGCGATTGGTTATAAAAAATCCCCCTGCTTTTGCGGCAGGGGGATCGTTTTGCTTTGGGGGGAAAATCAGAATTCCAGCTTCTTTTCGATGTAGGAGCGCAGCTCCGAGATGGGCAGACGGATCTGCTCCATGGTGTCGCGGTCACGGATGGTGACGCAGTGATCGGCAGGAGTGTTCTCATCGCCGACGGTCTCGAAGTCCACGGTGATGCACAGGGGGGTACCGATCTCATCCTCACGGCGGTAACGCTTGCCGATGGAGCCGGCGTCATCGTAGTCCACCATGAAGTACTTGGAAAGCTCCTGCTGGATCTCACGGCCCTTATCGGCCAGCTTTTTGGAAAGAGGCAGCACAGCGGCCTTGAAGGGGGCCAGCGCCGGATGCAGGCGCAGCACGGTGCGGACGTCATCATTGCCGTTCTTATCCTGGCCGAGAACCTCCTCATCGTAGGCATCGCACAGGAAGGCAAGGAAGCTGCGCTCCACGCCGAGGGACGGCTCGATGACATAGGGGATGTAGTGCTCGTTCTTTTCCTGGTCGAAATAGGTGAGATCCTTGCCGCTGGTGTTCTGGTGCTGGGTCAGGTCGTAGTCGGTACGGTCGGCCACGCCCCACAGCTCGCCCCAGCCAAACGGGAACATGAACTCGAAGTCGGTGGTCGCCTTGGAGTAGAAGCACAGCTCCTCGGGATCGTGGTCACGCAGGCGCAGGTTTTCGTCTTTCATGCCCAGGGAAAGCAGCCACTGGTGGCAGAAATTGCGCCAGTATTGGAACCATTCGAGGTCGGTATTGGGCTGGCAGAAGAACTCCAGCTCCATCTGCTCGAACTCACGCACCCGGAAGATGAAGTTGCCGGGGGTGATCTCATTGCGGAAGCTCTTACCGATCTGGCCGATGCCGAAGGGCAGCTTGCGGCGGGTGGTGCGCTGGACATTGGCGAAGTTTACGAAGATGCCCTGTGCGGTCTCGGGACGCAGATAAACGGTGTTCTTGGCGTCCTCGGTGACCCCCTGGAAGGTCTTGAACATCAGGTTGAATTGGCGGATATCGGTGAAATTATGCTTGCCGCAGGTGGGGCAGGGGATATTGTGCTCCTCCACGAAGTCCTTCATCTCGCTTTGGGAGAAGGCATCGATGGGGCGGGGAAGCTCGAAGTTATTTTCGGCGCACCAGTTCTCGATGAGCTTATCGGCACGGAAGCGCTCGTGGCACTCACGGCAGTCCATCAGCGGATCGGAGAAGCCGGAGAGATGGCCGGAGGCCACCCACGTCTGGGGGTTCATCAGGATGGCGGCATCCTGCCCGACGTTATAGGGATTTTCCTGAATGAATTTCTTCCACCAGGCGCGCTTGATGTTGTTTTTGAGCTCGACGCCCAGGGGACCGTAATCCCATGTGTTGGCCAGACCGCCGTAAATTTCGCTGCCGGCGTAAACAAAGCCGCGGTTCTTACACAGGTTTACCAGCGTCTCCATCGATTTTTCGGTATTCTTCATATTGTCTTTCCTCCTTGGCACGCCCGTAAACAGGCGGATGACCATAATATAATATTGTACTTCCCCCCGGGGAATAAGTCAATATCACGGGACAAAAAAGCGGGGGGGCGCCCCCCGCAGGCCCCTGCAAGGGGCAGGGATGCGGCCCGCAGGGCAGCCCGTCCTCCGAACGGGCTCGGCGGCCCTCGGCCGCCGCACAGAGCGAAGCTCCGTGGCCCTGCGGGCCGTCCGCCCCCGGCGGGCCCGCCCCTATAAAACCGCCCCCCTGCCGGAAAGCAGGGAGGCAGGCGGGAAATGTTACCCTTCGGTTGCCGGGTGCTGCCGTTGGTATTCCTTCAGCTCCCGGTAGAATACATCCAGAACCCCCACATAGCCGGGCTTCCACGGCTTGTTGCGGCCGCAGTAGTGGATGATAACGGTATGCTGCCGTACCCAGTCCAGACTGTGGCGGGGGTGTGCCGGGTTGGCATTGTAAAAGGCCAGGATGCGGTCGCTTAAATTATAAAGCTGGCTGTCGATGACCTTGACCCGGCTGCCGTACAGCGCCGTCAGGATATCCTGATCCGGCAGCAGCAGGGCGTCAAAATGCTCCGTGGCGTACTGCCGGATCGCCCCGAGGTCGATCTCCCGGCGCAGGCCGTCCAGCTCCATCATGATCACACCGGTGTTAATGTAGGGGACCGGCTTTTCCAGTCCCAGCCGATGGCTGTTGGCACGGGTCAGCAGCTCCCGGGTGTGGGTGCAGGCCATAAACAGCTTCCCCTCAAAATCGCTGCGGTACAGAGGCCCCAGCGGGTTGATCACCACAATATCGGCGTCCAGATACAGGATGCGGTCCAGCTCCGGCGGGAGCAGCAGCGGCGCCGCCAGCCGGTAGTAGATCTCCTGCGGGTAGCGCCCCGTTTCCGGGAACCCCTCGAACAATTCCCGCGGAACGGCGATAAAATGCAGCGTGATCCCCTGCGGCACCTGCCGCAAAAGCGCCTGCTGCGCCTCCCCGGAAAGATCGGAGGAAAGCAGGTAAACGTCATAATGCGGCTCGCCGCCGTGCAGCACTATGGAGGTCAGACAGTCCAGAAGGGGGCCGGTATAGCCGCCGTTAATGCAAAATAACAGGTTCATGCAGCGCCTCTTTTCCCACGGCTCATTCGTTCAGGATCTTCATGAATTCCTCGCCGGTGATGGTTTCCTTTTCGTACAGATATTTGGCCAGCTCGTCCAGCTTTTCCCGCTTTTCGTCCAGGATTTGAGAGGCCTTTTCGTGCTGCTTCTTGACGATGGAAATGACCAGCCGGTCGATCTCCGCCTGCGTGCCGGCGGAGCAGGCAAGGGAGGTATCCCCGCCGAGATACTGGTTGTTCACCGTTTCCAGCGCCACCATATCGAATTCCTCGCTCATGCCGTACCGGGTCAGCATGGCGCGCGCCAGCCGGGTCGCCTGCTCTATGTCATTGGAGGCGCCGGTGGTGACGGAGCCGAACTTGACCTCCTCGGCCGCCCGGCCGCCGGTCAGCGTGGCGATCTTATCCTCGAGCTCATCCTTGTTCATCAGGTAGTGGTTGCCCTCATCCACCTGCATGGTGTAGCCCAGCGCCCCGGAGGTCCGGGGGATGATGGTGATCTTCTGCACTGGGGCGGAATGGCTTTGGCAGGCAGCCACCAGCGCATGGCCGATCTCGTGGTAGGCGACGATCCACTTTTCGTGGTCGGTCAAAATGGCGTTCTTCTTCTGGTAGCCGGCAATGACCACCTCGATGCTTTCCTCCAGGTCGTTCTGGGTCACCTTATCCCGGCCGTCCCGCACCGCCCGCAGCGCCGCCTCATTCACAATGTTCGCAAGCTCGGCGCCGGAGGCACCCGACGCCATGCGCGCCACGGCGGTAAAGTCGATATTCTCCTCATGTGCCACCTTTTTGGCGTGCACCTTCAGGATCGCCTCACGGCCCAGCAGGTCGGGCAGCTCCACCGGTACCCGGCGGTCAAAGCGGCCGGGGCGGGTCAGGGCGGGGTCAAGCGACTCGGGGCGGTTGGTGGCCGCCAGGATGATAACGCCGTTATTGCCCTCAAAGCCGTCCATCTCGGTCAAAAGCTGGTTGAGGGTCTGCTCCCGTTCATCATTGCCGCCGTACTGGCCGCCGCTGCGCTTCTGCCCTATGGCGTCGATCTCATCGATAAAAACGATGCAGGGGGCCTTTTCCTTGGCCTGGTCGAACAGATTGCGCACCTTGGAAGCACCCATGCCCACAAACATCTCCACGAATTCCGAGCCGGAGATGGAGAAAAAGGGCACGTTTGCTTCACCTGCCACCGCCTTGGCCAGCATGGTCTTACCGGTTCCGGGAGGCCCCACCAGCAGGATGCCCTTGGGCATCGAAGCGCCGATGGCCTTATATTTACTCGGGTCATGCAGGTAGTTGACGATCTCCTGCAAATTGTCCTTGGCCTCGTCCTCGCCCGCCACATCGGCAAAGCGGATGCCGCCGTCGGTGGAGGGGACATAGACCTTGGCGTTGCTGTTGCCCAGCCCGAACATCATGGAATTGGGCCCGCCGCCCATCTTTTCGCTCATCTTCTTATAGAGGAGCTGGCCGAGGGCGACAAAAATCACGACCGGCAAAATCCATGTCAGGAAAAAGCTCATCAGCGGGGAGGCCTCCTCCACGATCTCGCTGGCGAACTCGGCGCCGGAGGCGTGCAGACGCTCGGTGAGGCCGGGGTCGTTCATCACACCGGTTTTGTAGATGGTCTCGCCGTCCTTATCGGTAAAGAGGATCTGGTTGCTTTCGATCTCCACCTTGCCGATCTCACCCTTTTCGGTCATGGTCATAAAGGTGCCGTAATCCACCTCCTTGATCTGCCGTTTGGCGATGAGCGGCAGGATGAGGGAGTTAAAGACCATCAGCACCAGCAGCACGATGGCATAGTAGTAAATCAGCGGTTTCTTTGGGGATTTTACTTCTTTCATGGGCGTTCCTCCGTTCGGACTTATCGGGATAAACTTGTGTAGAATATTATACTGCCGCGGCGGGCGGCCGTCAATGCCGGAGTGCGGGCAGGGGGCGGGGCGGCTTTTCGGGAAAATAAACAAAAACCTCGAAATACAGTTTGCGTTACGGGGCATTTTATAGTATAATGTTCATGATTATTGCGGCCGCACCCCGCAAACCGGGGCAAACCGGGCCGCAAGCGGAAGGGAGGGCGAATGCTTGGACGCACCGTATGCAATAGAGATGCTGCACATCACAAAGCGGTTTCCGGGAATTATCGCCAATGATGACATTACCCTGCAGCTCAAAAAGGGCGAGATCCATGCGCTGCTGGGAGAAAACGGCGCCGGGAAATCCACCCTGATGAGTGTGCTGTTCGGACTGTATCAGGCGGAGCAGGGGGTCATCAAAAAGGATGGCAAAGAGGTGGCCATCAGGGACCCCAATGACGCCAATGCGCTGGGGATCGGCATGGTGCACCAGCACTTCAAGCTGGTGGAGTGTTTCTCGGTCCTGGATAATATCATCCTGGGCGTGGAGCCGACCAAAAACGGTATGCTGCAAAAAAAGGAGGCCCGCCGCCGCGTACTGGAATTGAGCGAAAAGTACGGGATGCGGATCGACCCGGATGCGATCATCGAGGACATCACCGTGGGAATGCAGCAGCGCACCGAGATCCTGAAAATGCTGTACCGGGAAAATGAGATCCTGATCTTCGATGAGCCGACGGCGGTTCTGACCCCGCAGGAGATCGACGAGCTGATGGCCATTATGAAAAACCTGGCCGCCGAGGGGAAATCCATCCTCTTTATTTCCCACAAGCTCAATGAGATCATGGCGGTTTCCGACCGCTGCACCGTGCTGCGCAAGGGCAAGTACATCGGCACCGTGGAAACCAAAAACACCAACATGGAGGAACTCAGCGCCATGATGGTCGGCCATGAGGTCAACTTCCACGTGGCCAAAAAGCCCGCCGAGCCGGGCGAGGTGGTGCTGGAGGTGGATCAGATGACCGTCGCCAGCAAGATCCACAAGAATAACGCCGTAAAGGACGTCAGCCTGAAGGTACGCCGGGGCGAGATCGTCTGCATTGCGGGCATCGACGGCAACGGCCAGACCGAATTCGTTTACGGCCTTACCGGGCTGGAGCCGACGGTCTCCGGCAGGATAACGCTGTGCGGCAAGGATATCACCCGTGCCTCCATCCGGCGGCGCAATGCCGATATGTCCCACATCCCGGAGGACCGGCATAAGCACGGCCTGGTGCTGGACTACACGCTGGAGGACAACCTGGTGCTGCAGCGGTACTTCGAGCCGGAATTCACCGATAAGGCGGGCTTCCTGCGGCGGGATAACATCCGCAAGTACGCCCTGCGGCTCATCGAGGAATATGACATCCGCAGCGGCCAGGGCCCCGTGACCCCGGCACGCAGCATGTCCGGCGGCAACCAGCAAAAGGCCATCGTGGCGCGGGAGATCGATAAGAACCCCGAGCTGCTGGTGGCGGTACAGCCCACCCGCGGCCTGGATGTCGGCGCCATCGAGAATGTACATAAGGAGCTGGTGGCGCAGCGGGACGCCGGTAAGGCGGTGCTGCTGGTATCGCTGGAGCTGGACGAGGTTATGGATGTATCCGACCGTATCCTGGTGATGTATGAGGGCGAGATCGTCGGCGAGCTTGACCCCAAGACCACCACGCAGGAGGAGCTGGGTCTTTACATGGCCGGCGCCAAGAGAGGTAAGGTGACAGCGTGAAAAAGAACATTTGGAAAAACAATGGCATACAGTCGCTGCTGGCATCCCTGGCCTGCGTAGTGCTGGGTATGCTGCTGGGCTATATCGTGCTGTTGTTCATCAATCCCGATGGTGCGGGCGAAGCCGTTGCCACCATCATAAAAAATTTTTTGACCTACAGCCGCCCCGAAACACAGGCCAAGTATTTCGGCAACACGCTGGTAAAAACCGCACCGCTTCTCATGTGCGCACTGGCGATCCTGTTTGCCTACAAGGTGGGCCTCTTTAATATCGGTGTGGCGGGTCAGTACTGTGCCGGCATCGCCGTCAGCCTGTATGCGGCGCTGGCGTGGCACTGGGGCTGGCTGCCCTGTATGCTGCTGGCCATGCTGGGCGGCGCCGTTCTGGGCACCATCTCCGGCCTGCTCAAATCCTACTGTAATGTAAATGAAGTCATTTCGGGCATCATGATCAACTGGATCACCCTGTACCTGACCAACATGCTGCTGACCAAGGTCAAGGAGGATACCAGCCCCTACACCTACGTTTTGCAGCACAATAACCCTTCGGCGGTGCTGCCCTCTCTGGGGCTGGGCAGGTTCTTCAATAACAACCAGTATGTCGGCCTGGCCATCCCGCTGGCGGTGCTTATCGCCATTGTGGTGTGGGTGGTGCTGGAAAAGACCCGCTTCGGCTATGAGCTGCGGGCGACCGGCAACAATAAAAATGCCGCCAAATACTGCGGCATGGCGGAAAAGCGCAATATCATCCTGACGCTGGCCATTTCCGGTATGCTGGCCGCCATGGGCGCCTCCATGCTGTATCTCACCGGCTATGAGCAGTGGCAGTGTTCCACCTCCTCGGTGCCGGGCATGGGCTTTAACGGCATCGCCGCGGCGTTCCTCGGCGGGCTCAATCCCATCGGGACCATCCTTGCATCCTTCTTCATCCAGCATATCACCGCCGGCGGCGCCTATGTGGATAAGAGCATGTACTGTGCGCAGATCTCCGATCTGATCTCCGCTATCATCATCTACCTGTGCGGCTTTGTACTGTTTATGAAGTACGCCATGAACTCCGCCATTGCCCGTAAGGAGGAAAAGGCGCTGCTGAAGGCCAAGGAAAAGGAGCCCGAACCGCTGCCCGATCCGGCCGAAACCAAGGAAGGAGGCGATGAATAATGGTACTGCTGCTGCAATACACATTGATCTTTGCTTCCGTTTTGATCCTCGTGGCGCTGGGCGGCTGCTTCTCGGAGCACTCCGGCGTGATCAACCTCGGTCTGGAGGGGATCATGATCATGGGTGCCCTGGGCGGCGCGCTGACCATGCGTTATATGCCCTCCGGCAGCTCGGCCTTTGCCATGATCATGGCGGTGCTGCTGGCGGCGGCGCTGGTGGGCATGGTCTATTCCAGCCTGCTGGCGGTGGCCTGCATCAACTTTAAGGCGGACCAGACCATCGTGGGAACGGCGCTGAATATGCTGGGCATTGCCGGCGCCACCGTTATCGTAAAGGCCATCAATACGGCCGCCAATCCCGATGATGTTTCCTCCATCGTGCAGTATGCGGGCGCCAAAAAGGCGTTCTCCACCGCCATCGGCAGCTTTGAGTTCAGCTGGTTCACGCTGGTGACCCTCATCCTGCTCATCGCCTCCTATGTCATCCTCTACAAGACCAAATTCGGTCTGCGGCTGATGGCCTGCGGTGAGCATCCCCAGGCGGCGGACTCGGTGGGTATCAGCGTCTACAAAATGCGCTGGGCCGGCGTGCTGATCTCCGGTGTGCTGGGCGGCCTCGGCGGGATCGTGTTCATCACCGCCGGCGTTTCCGAATGGCGGTTCGAGTACGGCGTGGCGGGCTTCGGCTTCCTTGCCCTGGCGGTTATGATCTTCGGCCAGTGGAAGCCCATCCGCATTGCGCTGGCGGCGCTGCTGTTCGGAATGTTCCGGGCACTTTCCAATGTCTATTCCGGCTTCGATTTCCTCGCCGGGCTTAATATCCCCAGCCAGGTATACAATATGATGCCCTACATCATTTCGCTGGTCGTGCTGGCCTTTACCTCCAAGAAGTCCCGCGCCCCCAAGGCGGAGGGCATCCCCTACGACAAGGGGCAGAGATAACCCGAAGCCATCCGCAAAAAGCAAAAAGCCCCCGACCGCATGGCCGGGGGTTTAATTTGTGCAGGGCAAGGGCATAGGGGCGCAGCCCGCCCGCCTGCGGCGGGCTCTGCGAGCTTCGCTCGCAGCTTTCGGCTTCGCCGAAAGGGGCTGCGCCCCTCCCGCCCCCTGCAATAGCTTATCCCTTCATCCGCTCCGCTACCTCCGCCGCAGTGGGGATGGAGGGCGAAGCACCCTTGCGGGAAACGGCGATGGAGGAAGCGGTCGAGGCCGCCCGCAGCGCCCGTCCGGCGTCCCCGTGGGCAAGGTATTCGGTGAGAAAAAACCCGGTAAAGGTATCCCCCGCCGCCGTGGTGTCAACGGCCTTGCAGCGAACGGCGTCACAGGCATGGCGGCTGCCGTCCGCGCTGCGCAGAACAGACCCCTTTTCCCCGAGGGTCAGCACCACCGCCGTATCGGGGCAGCGCTGCTCCAGCGCCCGCAGCATCGCCTCCGGCTCGCTTTCCCCGGTCAGCCCCTGCCCCTCCACCTCATTGATGAGCAGAAAATCCACATCGGTCAGGCGGCAGGCGGCAATGGCGTCATTAAAGGGCGAGGGATTAAACGCCACGACCATCCCCTTTTTGCGGGCGGCGGTGATGGCATAATCCACATGGGGCACCTCGTTTTGCAGCACGATCAGATCCCCCGCCGAGAAACGGGAAAGCACTTCGTCAATGTATTCGCAGGTGACCTCCCCGTTGGAGCCGGCCACGATGATGATGCAGTTTTCCCCCTGCCGGTTCACCTCGATCACGGCATGGCCGTTGGGGGTCTCCGACCGGCGCAGCAGCTCGGTGCGGATATTTTCCCGCTGCATGGCCTCCAGCAGCATCCCGCCGTCGGCGCCCAGCACCCCGGCGAACCAGGTCTCGCTGCCGGCACGGGCCAGCGCCACCGCCTGGTTAAATCCCTTTCCCCCGCAGAACCGTTCAAAATGCAGGGCGGAGATGGTCTCCTTGGGTCGAACAAAATCCTCCACCTGGTAGGTGCAGTCGATATTCAATGAACCGAGAACCAGCTTTTTCATGGCGTTCCTCCTTGTGATGCGGGGTATTTTCCCCGCCGATAGACGTTATTTTTCCCGGACGGCCGTTACAGGCAGGCCTCCAGCCGGCGCAGCAGCTCCTCCTTATCCGCCTGCGGCAAAAAGCTGGCGCGGACGGAATTCATGTTCATCCGGATGAGATCCTCCGGGACAAAGCCCATCTCACCGATGCAATGGTCGTATTCATCCTCCAGCCCCACCCCTGCAAAGGTCATGTTATCGGTATTGATGGTGACCGCAAGCCCCATATCCAACAGCTTTTTGGCGGGATGCAGCGCATAGGAGGGCTGGGTGCGGCACTGGATGTTGCTGGTGGGGCACACCTCTATGGTGACCCCCTCCCGGATGGCCCGCTGCACCAGTGCGGGGTCATCGTATATGTGGTGGCCGTGCCCAATGCGCCGCGCGCCGAAATCCATGGCGTCCCGCACCGTTTCGGGGCCCTGGCTGTCCCCGGCGTGGCAGGTAAAGGGGATGCCCAGCTCCGCAGCCCGGTAAAACAGCGGCGCAAAGGCGGAAAGCGGATCGAAGCCCTCGGCGCCTGCCAGGTCCAGGCCGACCACCCCCTGCCCGAGATACCGCCCGGCGACCTCCACCGTTTCGGCGTTGGCGGCATGGTTCACCGCCTCCGGCCCGATGCACATCATGCACAGCAGAATACCGATCTTTATATCGGGGCAGGCGGCAAGGCCCTGCCTGCGGCCCTCCAGCACCGCCTGTGTCACCTCGGCCTGGGTCAGCCCGCGGCGGGTATGCAGCTGCGGCGCCATGCGGATCTCGGCAGCCGCCACCCCCTGGGAGGCCAGCAGCTCGATGAGCTCCCTGGTAATACGGGTGATGGAACCGGCGTCCTGCATCACCGCAACGGGATGCTCAAACACCTCCAGATAGCGGTTCACGCTGCCGCACCCGGTGGCCTCCCGCACATATTCCAGATAGCCCTCCGGGGTATCGGCGGGCAGCGGCACGCCCTGTGCGGCAGCCAGCTCCACCATGGTGGCGGGCAGCAGGGAACCATCCAAATGCAGATGCAGGTCGATTTTGGGAAAAGGGTATCGGGTCATAATTCGGCCTCCGTTTTGGTATTTTGTTATAGATTTATCAAAGTAAAATCGCTTTTTCCGTACATTCAGCATATTACATTGGCCGGAACTTGTCAAGATAAGGGAGAGCCGCCCGCTTTGCAATGATATTGCCCAAAAAGGTCGCCCCCGCTTTGTAAACCCCTCCAAAATCCACGGGGAAAAATTGACAAACGCCCGCCTCCCCTGTAAAATATAAAAGACCGGAAGACATTCCGGCAATCATTTCTATCTGGGAGGAGAAAGCTCCGGCGCGGCTGTGCGGGGCTGACCGCAGGGCTGTTTTGCAGCAGCGGCGGGCAGCAGTACCGGCTATGGCTGCCGGAGAAACGAAAGAACAGAACAGATAGAAACATATTATTAAGGAGGAAATCCGAAATGAAGAAATTCCTTGCACTCGCGCTGGCTGTTATCATGGCCCTCACCCTGATCGCCTGCGGCGAAAAGCCCGCCCCCACCCCCGATCCCGACCCCGCCCCCGAAGGCAACGTTTATAATGTTGTTTATCTGGTCAACGGCAACCTCGGCGATAAGTCCTTCTTCGATTCCGCGCAAGCCGGTCTCGATACCCTGAAGGCTGCCGGCCGCATCAAGCTGAACACCATCGAAATGGGCGGCTTGGATCAGGATCAGCCCAAGTGGCTCTCCACCCTGTACGAGGTTTCCGAATCCGGCGAGTATGACTTCGTTATCTGCGGCACCTATCAGATGCCCGATAAGCTGAAGGAAGTTGCCACCAAGTATCCCGACCAGAAGTACATCATCTTCGATGACAACACCTATGTCGGCGAGAACGAGAACGTCCTGAACCTCACCTATCGTCAGAATGACCTCGGTTATGTGGTAGGCACCTTCGCCGGCCTCATGACCACCGATACCAATGTTGCCAACATCAATGAGGAGGCCGTTCTGGGCTTCGTCGGCGGCGTTGACTCCCCCGTTATCAATGACTTCCTCGTCGGCTACATCACCGGCGCCAAGGCTGTCAATGAGAACATCAAGGTAGACGTTCGCTACACCAATGACTATGTTGATACCGCCAAGGCCAAGGAGTACGGCCTGTCCATGATCAATGACAACAAGTGCGATATCATCTGGGGCGTAGCCGGTAATGCCGGTAACGGCGCTGCCGAGGCTGCTCTGGAGACCGGCAAGGCTTGGTTCATCGGTGTTGACTCCGACCAGGAGCTGACCTTCGGTGCCGACCTCGCTGCTCTCACCCTGACCTCCGGTCTGAAGAACATCGGTAACTCCCTCATCTGGTTCTTCGATGAGCTGGATGCCGGCCGTACCTATTGGGGCACCGAGGTTTCCCTGGGCCTGAAGGAAGGCGGCGTAGGCATTGTTAAGGACAAGAACTTTGCCAAGTATGCCTCCGAGGCTACCGTTGCTGCTGTTGCTGCTGCCGAGCAGGCTGTTCTGGACGGCTCCGTAGTAGTTCCCACCGCCATCGGCGAAGGTGCTGTTGACATCAACGCCCTGCGTGATTCCGTGAAGGTTGCCGGCTGATCGGCATAAGGAAACGGTACACTTTTGATTCCCACAAAGAGGGGGCTGGGAACAGCCCCCTCTTTTCTTACCAAATTTGTGTGATAGACGGGGAACGCCCCGTGTAGGATAGAACGAAACTGAAATAGCGGGAGGTATTCCCCCATGCCGGAAGAATATGTAATCGAAATGAAAGGGATCACCAAGGTGTATCCCAACGGCACAGCCGCCAATCAGGATGTCGATTTCAGCGTCCGTAAGGGAGAGATCCACGCCCTGATGGGCGAAAACGGCGCCGGTAAATCCACCCTGATGAAAATGCTGTTCGGCCTGGAGCAGCCCACGTCGGGCGAGATCCGGGTGAACGGCGAAAAGGTCAATCTGACCTCACCCACAGTCGCCATCTCCAAGGGCATCGGCATGGTGCATCAGCACTTTATGCTGGTCCCCAGCCTTACCGTTGCCGAAAACATGGTGCTGGGCATGGTCCCGAAAAAATCGGGCCTGTTCATCGATGCCAAAAAGGCGGTGGAGATCACCAAGGAATATTCCGAAAAGTTCAATCTCCATGTCGATCCGGACGCCAAGGTCATGGATATCCCGGTCGGCATGAAGCAGAAGGTCGAGATCCTCAAGGCACTGGTTCGCGGCGCACGCATCCTCATCCTGGATGAACCCACCGCCGTGCTGACGGCACAGGAGACCGAGGAGCTGTTCAAGGAGCTCATCAACCTGAAAAAGCAGGGATACACCATCATTTTCATCTCCCACAAGCTCAATGAGATCATGCAGATCACCGACCGCATGACCATTCTGCGGCGGGGACGCAGCATGGGTGTCCACAATACCGCCGATGTCACGCCGGAGAAGATCTCCCGCCTGATGGTCGGCCGCGACGTCATCCTTTCGGTACAGAAAGAAACCGCCTGCCCCAAGGAGGAGGTCCTCCGGGTGCGGGATTTGGAATATGTAAACGAGTGGGGCAAAAAAATGCTGGATAAGGTGTCCTTCTCGGTGCGTTCGGGCGAAATTCTGGGCATTGCCGGCGTAGAGGGCAACGGCCAGAAGGAGCTGGTGGATATGCTGTTCCACCTGGATATCCCCAATGCCGGTACCGCCACCGTCAACGGCGAAAATATTCTGGGCGTCTCCCAGCGGGCCATCCGTGCCAAGGGCGTTTCGCTGGTGCCGGAGGACCGTATGCTGTACGGAATCGCCGCCGATGCCACCATCGAGGAGAACATGATCTCCGACCGCTGCGACGCCAAGCGCCTCAATAAGGGCCTCCTGTTCGATATGAAGGCCATCCACAAGGAAGTGGACCAGCTCATCGCCGATTACACCGTGCTGTGTAAATCCTCCCGGCAAAAGGTCGGCAGTCTTTCCGGCGGCAATATCCAAAAGGTCGTTGTCGCACGGGAATTCTCCAATAGCCCCTGCCTCATCATCGCCGATCAGCCCACCCGCGGCATCGATGTCGGCGCCACCGAATTCGTCCGCAAAAAGCTGGTGGAGCTTTCCCGTTCCGGCGTGGCGGTGCTGCTGGTCTCCGCCGACCTCAACGAGGTCATGGAGCTTTCCGATAGCCTTATCGTCATGTACGGCGGCCGGGTCGCCGCCTACTTCGAGGATACCAAGGGGCTTTCCGACTCGCTGATGGGCGAATATATGCTGGGGCTGAAGCAACAAACACCCGAAGAGGTCAGGAGGGTCTGCCATGAATAAAAAGAGAAGCCTGATGTTCACGCTGGTGCGTGGTACGGCAGCGATCCTCATCGCCCTGCTGGTCGCCACCGTGCTCATCTTCATTTCTGCCGAAGGCGCCACCTTCGGCGCCAAGATCGCCCAGACCGGCAGCGCCCTGCGGCAGCTGCTCATCGGCCCGGCCTTCCGCAATAACGGCACCGTCAGTGTCAAAAACCTCACCGACGTACTGGCCGCCATGATCCCCATCATCTTCACGGGTCTGGCTACCTGCGTCATGTTCTCCGCCAACCAGTTCAACCTCGGCGCCGAGGGCGGCATCATGCTGGGTGCCTTCGTTTCGGCGCTGGTGGCGGTGTACTTCCCGCTGCCCGGCGCGCTGCTGCCCATCGCAGCGGTGCTTCTCGGCGGCATTTCGGTCGGCATAATGATGCTCATCCCGGCCGTATTAAAGGCAAAGCTCGGCGTCAGCGAAATGGTCAACTCCCTGATGCTCAACTACGCCGTCATGTACTTTATCAAATACCTGCTCAATACCCATCTGGCCGATAAAACCAAGGGTCAGATCATGACCTACGAGTTCCAGCCCAATGCCGCCATCCCCCAGCTGGTGGATAACGGCTCCAAGCTCTCCTGGGGCTTTGTGGTCGCGCTGGTCGCCGTGGTGCTGTGCTCGCTGTTCATGTACCGCACCCGCTGGGGCTATGCCACCCGCATGATCGGCATCAACCAGCAGTTCTCCAAGTATTCCGGCATGAATGTCGCCGGGATCATCATTCTTTCGCAGGTGCTGGGCGGTCTGCTCGCCGGCTTCGGCGGCGGCATCGAAATGCTGGGCCGCTACACCTCCTTCAACTGGTCGGCGCTGCCCGGCTACGGCTGGACCGGCATCACGGTGGCCATCCTTGCGGGGAACAATCCCATCTATGTTCCGCTGGCAGCCTTCTTCATTTCCTACCTCAATAAGGGCTGCAGCCTGATGTCCACCTATTCCGGCGTGCCCTCGCAGCTTATCGATATCCTGCAGGCAGTTATCTTCCTGTTCTTCGCCGCCAAGCAGTTCCTGGCCCGTTACCGCCAGCGCCTGGTCGTCAAGAGCACCGAGGAAGAGCTGAAGCTGGCGGCTGCTGCGGCCGCTGCCGAGGAAGGAGGCGCAAAGTAATATGTTAAAACTGTTCCTTACCCCCGATTTCTTCTTCTCCATCCTTCGGATCTCGGCGCCTATTCTGTTTGCCACGCTGGGCGCTGTGGTGGGTGAAAAGGCCGGTGTCTCCAATATCGGTCTGGAGGGCACCATGATGGTCGCCGCCCTGTTCGGCTCGCTTTCCACCTACTGGAGCGGCTCCTGGGTGGTCGGCCTGCTGGTGGCGCTCATTTTCGGCGTACTGGTCAGTATGCTCATGGGCTTCTTCGCCTTCAATCTCAAAACCGATATCATCCTTACCGGTGTGGCGGTCAACATGATCGGCTCCGGCGGTACATTGTTCCTCGTCAAGGTCATTACCAACATCACCGAGGGCAAGCCCCTGGCCTCCACCACCTCTCTCATCACCAAAAAGCTCCAGATCCCCGCCGTCGAGATCCCCCTCATCAAGGACATCCCCATTTTGGGCGATATCCTCTCGGGGCATTGCCTGCTTACCTATGTGGCATTTATTCTGGTGTTCGTTACATGGGTGCTGCTTTACAAGACCCCCTTGGGGCTCAATATCCGTTCGGTGGGTGAAAATCCCAATGCCGCCTCCTCGGTCGGCGTCAGCGTCCTTCGCATCAAGTACATCGCCATCGGCTTTTCCGGCCTGATGGCCGGCTTCGGCGGGGCGTTCATGTCCATGTACTATGCCATGGGCTGGTCGCTGGATATGGTCGCAGGCCGCGGCTTTATCGCACTGGCGGCGCAGGCCATGGGCGCCGGGGAACCCTTCGGCTCCATGCTGGCGGTACTGGTATTCGGCTTTGCGCAGGCCGCAGGCATCAAGATCTCCTCGGTCGGTATCGATTCCAACCTCGTTTCGCCCATCCCGTATGTCGTCACCATTCTCGGCCTCGTCATCTTTGCACTGGTGGTACGCCGCCGCGTCAAGCGTCAGCACTCCTCCGCCGCATTGAAGGCCACCGAATAACCGCTGCACAATCGGTATTTGCCGCCCGTTTTCAGGCGGCAAATGCTTTATCCGGAAGAAAGGACATCACCTATGAACGAGTTTAAGAAGCTGCCGGTTCTGCTGGATGGCGACCCCGGCCACGATGACGCCATCGCATGGATGCTGGCCAAGGCCAGCCCGCTTTTGGATATCCGCGGGATCACCTCGGTCGCCGGCAATCAAACCATCGAAAAAACCACCTACAATGCCCGCCGTGTCGCCGCCCTTCTGGGCATCGATGCCCCCATCGCCATGGGTCGCCCCGGCCCTCTGCTTTCCGATCCCATCACCGCCGGGAACATCCACGGTCAAACGGGACTGGACGGCCCCCGGCTGCCGGAGCCGGCGGGAGAGCTTTCCCCCCTCGGCGCAGTGGAGCTGATGGCCAAGGTGCTGCGGGAAAGTGAGGAGCCGGTCACCATCGTTTCCACCGGCCCGCAAACCAATGTGGCCGCCCTGCTGCTGGCGCACCCGGAATTGAAGGAAAAGATCGCCCGCATCTCGCTGATGGGCGGCGGCATCGCCACCGGCAACTGGACGCCTGCGGCGGAGTTCAACATCCTGGTGGACCCCGAAGCGGCACAGACGGTCTTTCAATGCGGCCGGCCGGTCATCATGGCGGGGCTGGATGTCACCCTCAAGGCGCTCATCTTCCCGGAGGACTTTGAGCGCATCCGCAGCGTGGGCAACCAGGTGGCCCATGTGGTGGCGGAATGGCTGGAATTCTTCTACATCTTCCACCGGGAGATCGGCTACGCCGGCGCCCCTCTGCACGATCCCTGCGCCGTGGCGGCCCTCATCGCGCCGCAGCTTTTCGAGTCGCAGGAGCTTAATGTTCAGGTGGAAACCGCCGGGGAATACTGCCGGGGCGCCACCATCTGCGATAACCGCGGCTATGGCGAGTCGATCCCCAATGCCCGCTGCCTGACCGGCGTTGACCGGGAAGGCTTTGTAGACCTGCTGGTGGAGGCCGTGCGCCGGTATGATGGATGGGAGGCAGCCGTATGAATAAAATTCCTGTTTGGTTCGATACCGATATCGGCGTGGATGACGCCGTAGCCTTTTTGGTGCTGCATCGCCAGCCGGAGCTGGAGGTGGTGGGGATTTCCGCCGTTTCCGGCAATGTCGGGCTGGAGCACACCTACCCCAATGCCCGCAATATCTGCCACCTGGTCGGCGCCCGCTATCCCGTCTATAAGGGTGCGGACCGCCCCCTTTATGCCGAGGTGGAGCACGCTTCCTATGTCCACGGGGAGGAAGGGCTGGGCGGCGCCCGGCTGGAAAGCTCCCCCGCCCCGCACGAAAGCGAGGCCGCATGGGACGCTTTATACCGCACCGCAGTAGAATACGGCGGGGAATTGCAGGTACTGGCGGTCGGCCCGCTTACCAATATCGCCATTGCGCTGGCCAAATATCCCGCCCTCAAGACCCTCATCAAGCGCCTGCTCATCATGGGCGGCGGCGCAGCCCGGGGCAATACCACCCCCGCCGCAGAGTTCAATATCTACGCCGACCCCGAAGCAGCGCAGCTGGTGTTCAAAAGCGGCATCCCCATCGTCATGTGCGGCCTGGATGTCACCCTGCAGGGTTACCTCACCGCCGAGGAGATCGAGGAGATCGGCGGGCATGAGGGCGCCGTCTGCCGCTTCTTCCGGGATGCCACCGTTTCGGTGCTGCCCTTCTACCACAAGGCCAATCAGCCCGGCCTTTGCGTCCATGACGTCTGCCCGGTGCTGTATATGACCCACCCAGAGATCTTCGGGGGGCAGCCCTGCGGTGTCTATGTGGAAACACAGGGCAAGATCACCTGCGGCAAAACGGTCACCGACCTCTGGAGCGACAAAAAGTTTCCCGACCGCCATGTCTTTGCGGTGCTGGAAATGGACCGCGAGGCCTTTGTCCGGGAGATCCGCAAGGCCATCTTGAGCTATTGATCCAACCATAACAAACGCCCTCACGGTACATCGCTGCGGGGGCGTTTTGGCGTTTTGCTTATCCTTTTTCCCATGCAGGGCAAGGCTTTGCGGTACCCCCCCACCGGCCGCAGGCCGTTTCGACGCAGTCGAAACACACGGGCTTCGCCCGTGTCGGCGGCTTCGCCGCCGGGCCTGCGGCCTGCCCCCTGCGCACCCCCCTTTTTTGCACCATCCCCGGCTCCCGCCCCTTCCCAAACCCTCCCCCTCCGCTGCCCTCTCCCAAAAGCCAAAACCCTCCCCCCACCGGCCGCAGGCCGTTTCGACTGCGTCGAAACACACGGGCTCCGCCCGTGTCGGCGGCTCCGCCGCCGGGCCTGCGGCCTGCCCCCTGCGCACCTCCTGCCCCCTGCACCCCCACCCCCATCAAACCCATTTCCTCCCACACAATCCCTGCCAATTCACCCCCGGTTTCCCCCGTGTCCCCACCCAATCACACCCAATTTCCCCCAGCATTGTAAACTTTCTGTGAACACTCTGCGTACATATGTTCTTTATTGTCGCCATATGCTACAATAAAATTAGATTGGATAAGTATACACCAAGGGAGGCCCCGCCATGAAGCTGCTCCATCTCTCCGACCTGCACCTCGGCAAGCGGGTCAATGAATTCTCCATGCTGGAGGACCAGCGATACATCCTCACCCAAATCCTCCTGATCATCGATGAGGAGTGCCCCGACGCCGTTTTGATCAGCGGCGACGTCTACGACCGCACCGTCCCCCCGGCCGAAGCGGTGCAGCTGCTGGATGACTTCCTCTGCCGGCTGGCCAAGCGGCAGCTAACGGTCTTTCTCATCAGCGGCAACCACGATTCGGCGGAACGGGTGGCCTTCGGCGGCCGGCTGATGGAACAAAGCGGGCTGCACATTTCCCCGGTCTACACCGGCCCGGTGCCGCCCCTCCCGCTGCAGGATGAATGGGGAACTGTTAATTTCTACCTACTGCCCTTTATAAAACCCGCACACGTGCGTGCGGCGTTTCCGGGGGAAGAAATCGAAAGCTATACCGATGCGCTGCGCGTGGCGATCTCCGGGCTTTCTTTGGATGAAAATGCCAGAAATGTCCTGCTGACCCACCAGTTCGTCACCGGCGCCCAACGCTCGGAGTCCGAAGAAATTTCGGTGGGCGGGGCGGACAATGTGGATGCCGCCGTTTTTGCCGATTTTGACTATGTGGCTTTGGGGCATCTGCACGGCCCCCAGTGGGTGGAGAAAGAAACCATCCGCTACTGCGGCTCCCCCCTCAAATACTCCTTTTCGGAGGCCAACCAGCAAAAATCAGTCACGATCGTCGAGCTGCGGGAAAAGGGAAGCATCACCGTTCGCACCATCCCCCTTTTGCCGCAGCACGACCTCCGGGAGCTCCGCGGCAGCTATGAGCAAATCACCTTCAGACCCTTCTACGAAGGGACGGCGACCGATGACTATCTGCACATCACCCTCACCGATGAGGAGGACATCCCCAATGCAGTCGCAAGGCTGCGGACCATCTACCCCAACCTGATGCGGCTGGATTACGACAACCAAAAGACCCGCCGCACCGCCCATTTTGAGGACGGGCCGCAGGTGGAGCAGCAGTCGCCGCTGCAGCTGTTTTCGCAGTTTTACGAAGCCCAGAACAACCAACCGATGACCGAGGAGCAGCAGCGCTTCGCCCGCAGCCTCATGGAACAAATTTGGGAGGACGCCGACTGACCCCGCAACCCGCAGTTTTCGGGACGAAGCTGCCCCATCAAGCCGCAGCTTTTTACCGGATGGCGATTTTGCCGCCTCCAAAACCCCGCAGTTTTCGGGGCTGATTTTCGGGGCAAAGCAAGCCCCATCTGACCGCAAAGAAACCACAGTATTTTGCCGGGGAACGGCATAGATTTGGAGGGAGAACAATGAGACCGATCCGACTGACGATGACCGCCTTTGGGCCGTATGCCGGCAGAACCGAGCTGGAGCTGGATCAGCTGGGGACGGCGGGGCTGTACCTCATCACCGGGGATACCGGCGCCGGAAAAACCACCATTTTCGATGCCGTCACCTATGCCCTTTTCGGCGAAGCCAGCGGCGACAGCCGGACCCCGGATATGCTGCGTTCCAAATATGCCGAGCCGGAGACCCCCACCGGGGTGGAGCTGACCTTCGACCACGCCGGCCGGCACTACACCGTAAAACGAAGCCCGGAGCAGGAGCGCCCGGCCAAGCGGGGCAGCGACCGTTTGGTGAAAAAGCCCGCCGAAGCCACCCTGCAGCTGCCGGATGGCAGCATTGTGACCCGGCAGCGGGATGTGACCGAAAAAATACAGGAGATCCTGGGGATCAACCGGGAGCAGTTTTCGCAAATTGCCATGATCGCCCAGGGGCAGTTCCGGCAGCTTTTGCAGGCCGATACCAAAAAACGCATCGAGATCTTCCGGGGGATCTTCAAAACCGAGCGCTACGAAAAATTGCAGCGCCGGCTGAAGGAGGAGGCATCGGAAGCCAGAAGGCAGTGCGATGAGCTGCGAAACAGCGTCCGGCAGTACCTTTCCGGCATCTGCTGCGGGGAGGACGACCTGCTGCTGCCGAAGGCAGAGGCTGCCCGAAACGGCGAGCTGCCCGCCGGGGAGATCCTGCCGCTTTTGGATGAGCTGATCCGGCAGGAGGAGGAGAGGGAACGGCAGCTGGACGAGACCGGGAAACGGGTCGAAAAAGAGCAGGAAGCGCTTACCAAAAAACTGGGCGAGGCCGAGGAACGGGCCAAATGTGAAGCGGGAAAAACCGGTTTGCAGGAGGCGATAACCGGGCAGCAGCAGGCCCTGACGCAGAAAAAGGCCGAGGCCGAAGCCGCCGAACAGGCTCTGCCGCAGGCCGAAGCAAAGAAGGCCGCCCTGACGCTGCTGAAAAACGAGCTGCCCCGCTACGGGGAGCTGGAGGAAAAACGCGGGACTTACCGCGGAATACTGGCCGAGCTGGCGCAGGCCGCGCAGAATAAAACAGCCGCCGCCGGGCGGGAGAGTCGGCTGACCGGGGAGATCGACGGGATGCAGCGGGAATGGAACGGTCTGGCGGACGTGACCGCGGAAACCGAAAAGGAAAAGGCACTGGCCGAAAAGCTGAAAACCCGTGGGGAGGATCTGGAGAAGCTGCAAGGCCTGCTGCGGGAGGAGCAGGCCTTAACGGAGGCGCTGCGGCAGCGGGAAACCGAAAAAAAGCGGGCGGAAGCGGCTACGGCAGCCCTGAAAACCGAGCTGGAAACGCTGGCGGACGCCGAGGAAACCGACCGCCGGCTGCGGGAGAGGGAAAAGGAATTATCCGACCGGCAGACCGAACTGGAGAACATCCGGGCGCTGCTGACGGCATACCGGGCCGAGGAAACGCTGCTGGAGCAGACCCGCAGAGAGTATCTCCGGCTGGAGGACGAGGAAAAGCGCCTGACCGGGGCTTACGAGGATAAATTCCGGCGGTTTTTGGCGGCGCAGGCCGGGCTGCTGGCCCGTGACCTGACCGAGGGAGAGCCCTGCCCCGTATGCGGGGCGGTGCACCATCCGGCCCCGGCCGAGACCCCGAAGGACGTCCCCGACCAGGCGGAGGTGAACCGGGCCAAAACGCTGGCTGAAACGGCAAAGGGACGCTTGAGTGAGAAGGCCAAGGAGGGCGCCGAGGTGCGGGGTCGCTACGAGACCAAAAAGGAGGCGCTGAAAAGGGCCTTGGGAGAGGGCCGGGACGCCTGCCCGCCCGAAAAGGCAGAGGACCGGCTGACCGAAAGCGGGGTGGCGCTGGCCGAGGAGAAAACGGCGCTGACGGGGGAGATGGAAAAATCCCGGCGGAGATGCAAGCGCAAAGAAGAGCTGACCGCGGCGCTGCCCGAAAGGGAAAAGGCCGAAAAGCTGGCCGAAAAGGAGCGCGCGGAGACGGATAAGCAGCTTTCGGCGAAGAGGGCCGAGGGGAGGACCGTTGCGGCGAGGATAGCGGAGCTGACCGAGGCATCCCCCGCCGACCTGCCCCGCAAGGCAGCGGAGCTGCTGCGGGAGAATGTGGACGGCAGAAAGAAAGCGGCGGAGCGTCTGGCGGCCCTGCAGGAGCAGCAGCGGCGCCGCGGAGAAATAGAGGAGCAGCTGCCCGAAAAACAGGAGGAATTGCGGCGGGCTGCCGATGAAAAGCAGCGGTGGGAGAAGGAACTCACCGCCGGGAAGGAACGGCAAAAGGCCGCAGAGGGACAGATCGCCGAGCTGGAAAAGCAGCTGCGCTATCCCGACCACCAGGCGGCAGAGCAGCAGATCAAAGCGGCGGAGGAGGAGATCGGGCGGATCACCGGGGAATACAAGGCGGCACAGGCCGCCGCAGCCGAGGCCGAGAAAAAGCTGGGGAATTTGCAGGGGCAGATGAAGCAGCTGGAGGATCGGCTCACGGCCCTGCCCTGCCACGACACCGAAGCCCTTGCGGCCGAGCAGGAGACGCTGCGGCAGCAGAAACAAAATCTGACCGAACGGGGCAAGGAAACGGCGACCCGCCTGAACGGCAACCGGTCGGTGCGGGAGCATTTTTCCCGGCAGAGCGCCCGGCTGCAAAAGGCCGAGGAGAGCTATATTTTGCTGCAGCGATTGAGCGAAACGGCCAACGGAAATCTTTCCGGCAAGGAAAAAATAATGCTGGAGACCTATGTGCAGATCACCTATTTCGACCGGATCTTGAGCCGGGCTAATGTGCGGCTGATGGTGATGTCCGACCGGCAGTATGAGCTGAAGCGGCGCACCACGGCGGCCGATGTGCGTTCCCAAAGCGGGCTGGATCTGGACGTCATTGACCACTACAACGGCAGCGAGCGCAGCGCAGAGTCGCTTTCCGGCGGCGAGGCGTTTCTGGCGTCGCTTTCCCTGGCGCTGGGGCTTTCCGATGAGGTACAGTCGGCGGCGGGCGGCATCCGGATGGAGACGCTGTTTGTGGATGAGGGGTTTGGTTCCTTGAGCGAGAATGCGCTGGACCAGGCCATGCGGGCGCTGGCCGGGCTTTCGGAGGGGAACCGTCTGGTGGGGATCATTTCCCATGTGGCGGAGCTGCGGGACCGCATCGACCGGCAGATCGTGGTGCGGAAAAATAAGGTAGGCGGCAGCGAAGCAGAGATACGAAGATAAAGGAAACCGCCCCGGCTGTTCATTGGATGGTCGGGGCGGGTGATGTTGTGGGGAGACGCCCGCCGGTGGGGAGGGACGGCCGCAGGCCCGGCGGCGCCCGGCGCCGCCGAAACGGGCGGAGCCCGTTTGCCCGCCGGAACGGCGGGCGGCCTGCGGCCGGATTTGGCGGGGAGACGGGGTTCCGTATAGAGGAACGAATTTTCCGCATTTCCGAATAAGGGGTTGTTTTTTTCTGGGAAAGCCGCTATAATGACATTGACCATTATTCTTTACAGAGTCAAACGGGAAGGACGGTGCGGTCATGCCGGAGGTAGGCGGACGGGTACAATCGATAGAAAAGGCGGTGCGGATACTGGAGCTGCTGGCCGAGGCCGGCGAGCCGATGCCGCTGCGGGAGATCGCCCGGCGAACCGGCCTGCCGAAAAGCACCCTGCACGGGATTATTTCCACCCTGCGGGAAACGGGCCTGGTGGAGCAATCTGCGGTGGACGGCTGCTACGGGCTGGGGCTGCACCTGTTCGAGCTGGGGTGCGCTGCCAGCGGCAGCCGGGATATCACCACATTGAGCCGTCCCTTTTTGCAGGGGCTGGCTTCCCGTGCGGGGGAGACGGCATTTTTGGCGGCGCTGGACGGCACCGACGCCCTGCTGCTGGAGGTGATGGAGGCGCCCAACCCGCTGCGGGTGGCGCTGGCGCCGGGGACCCGTCTGCCGCTGCACTGCACGGCACAGGGGAAGGTATTTTTGGCGTGGAACGAGAACACCCTGCGGCTGGTGTGCCGCAGCGAGCCGGTGGCCTACACGCCGCATACCCACATCACCCCGGAGCAGATCCAGGCGGACGCCGCTGCGACACGGGAACGGGGCTATGCCATTGAGGACGGCGAGCACCGGATCGGGCTGCGGGCCATTGCCGCGCCCATCCCCGATGCGGATGGCCGGGTACGGTATGCCATCGGTGTGGTGGGGATGTTCCGGCGGGTGCAGTCGGAGGAATTTTTGACTGCCGCGCATCTTTCGGTAGAGGCCGCCCGTGCGATTGCGACCTCGCTGCAACGCAGGCTGTGACCATGATGAAATAACAGAGCCGCTCCCGGAAGGGGGCGGTTTTTTGCGGATTTTTTGACAGCATGTGACAGATTGAACAAAAAGAGGGAGAAAACTTTGACAGAAAAATACACAGCAAAACTGGCACGGCGTGCATTTTCATGTTAAAATATAGGTACGGGAAACCCCATGGGGTTTCCTCGTGTTTGCACACAAACACGAGCTCCCCTGTTGGCAAAAAACCAAAAAGCGAAGGAGAGGTTAACATGAAAAAAGTAATAAGCATAGCGCTGGCCCTGCTTATGGTGGCTGTAATGCTGCCGGTGATGGCGGCTGCGGCGGATGCCGAATATGACATCACCACAGAAACGGAGCTGCGCAGCAAAGTAAGCGCCATGGCCGATGGCGATAATGTTACCGTGCGGCTGCAAAACGATGTGACCATCAACGGTGACCTGAAGGTGAGCACCGGCACGCTGACCATTCTGGGGCAGGGACACACGATAACCTTTAGCCATCACTCTTTAGTATTAAGTGGAACGGCTATACTGAATCTGGGAACCAAGGAGGGAGAAGGAAAGCCAGAGAACAAACTCATTCTTACCTCCATAGATGATACAAACGCTGTTATAAACATGGACGGTTCGGCGGTACTTAATATGTATCACGGCGTGGAAATTAGGGATTCCCGTGCGGGCGGACAGGCCGGCGGCGTGCAGTTGATTGGCGACAAAACGGTGTTTAATATGTACGGCGGCGTGATTGATAATTGCGTGAACTGGGCCTCGGTTGCGGGCGGCGTATGTATTGACGGCGGAGCTCTGTTTAATATGTACGACGGTGTGATCCAGAACTGCTCGGGTTGGACAGGCGGTGCAGTTAGTGTTTCCGGGGGACCTGCCATTGGTGAGTATTTAAGCGGTTCGAGTGGCTTCCATATGTACGGCGGGACCATCAAGGATTGCCACGATAAACGGTATGGCGGCGGCGCCGTCTGCGCATATACAGCGGAACCGGTTTCGTTCATTATGGACGGCGGCACCATTACCGGCTGCAGTGCGGATGGTGAAGGTTATGGCGGCGCTATATTCATCTACACTACGCATCGGGACGCTGTGATTGAAATCAATAAGGGTGAGATCACCGGAAACAGCGGCATTTATGGCGGCGGAGTGTCTGTCTACGGAGGAACGGTGAAGATCGCCGACGGTGTGGCGCTGCACAACAATACGGCCACAGAAGAGGGCGATGACCTCTACAATGAAAGCGGCAGCGTCACATTGGGGAAGCTGCCTAAAAAGCTGAAGCTGGCCCCCTGTGGGTGCGACATTGACGGCTGGTACCACGATAAAAAAGACGCCCGCTGGAGCAGCACCAAATGCGGCGGGGAAGCCGACCGGATGGAACAATATACGGAGACCACGATTACCGAGGGCTGCGCCCTGAAGGCTGCCCACGGTGAAGCACCGGCACCGGCACCTCCGATTATTATTGTGCCGGAGGCGCCGGAGCAGGAGACCCCCAACCCCACCACCGGCACCCGTGACATTGTGGGCGTGGCTGCGGCCATGGCGGTGGTTTCGCTGCTGGGCGCTGCTGCGGTGCTGCGCAGGAAATAAACGGAACTAAAAGCGGACGGGCATTTGTGTGCGGTGCCCGGCCGACAGATGCAGAGAGGCTGCGGTATTTGCCGCAGTCTCTCTGTTTCTTTGCAGGGGGCGGGGGCGGGCCGCAGGCCGCCCGCCCGCAGGGCGGGCAAGCGGGCGGAGCCCGCTTCGGCGGCGCGGAGCGCCGCCGGGCCTGCGGCCCGTGTGCGCCCCTTGCAGGGGGTGAAAAAGGAAAGCGGCGCAGGCGACCTTTTCCGGCCGGATGCACCGCTTTATGCTATTCGGATTTTTGCTCCAGGGCGGCAAGGGCCTCGGAGATGGTTTTATCGTTGGCCTCCATGCCGTATTTGTCTACTTCGGCGCGGCTGCGGGGGCCGTGGGTAAGGCAGCCCGCCCCGCCGATGCACCCGCCGGTACAGGCCATGCCCTCGATGAAATTGGCGTCCAGCAGATTTTTGCTTTTTTTAAGCAGGGCGATGCGGCATTGCTCGATGCCGTCGCAGGAGGTGGCCTTCAGCTCGAAATCGGTGCTGCCGTGCTCCCGGATGCCCTGTGCCACCGCTTCCGCCAGACCGCCGCAGCGGGCAAAGATGCGCCCGAAGTAGGAGGCTTCATCCAGCACGCCCTCCTCCAGTGTGGTGATGTCGATCTCCCGACTGTCGAACAGCGCCTGAAGCTCCTCGAAGGTCATGGCGGCGTCCACGTAGGGGCGCACCTCCGGCTTTTGGGCTTCGCCCTTTTTGGCGGTGCAGGGGCCAATGAATACCACCTTCGCCGTTTCGTCACGCTCCTTGAGGTAGCGGGCGATGGTTGCCATAGGGGAAAGATTGTGGGAAATGTAGGGCTTCATCTCCGGGAAGGCCTTTTCGATGTAGCTGACGAACCCGGGGCAGCAGGAGCTGGTCAAAAAGCCCTTTTCCACCAGCTCACGGCTTTCGGCATCCGCTACCATATCGGCGCCGAGCGCCGCTTCCGCCACCGCGTAAAAGCCCAGCTGCTTGAGCCCGGTGACCACCTGCCCCAGCCGGGCATAGGTGAACTGGCTGGAGATGGAGGGCGCTATGACGGCGTAGACATGGTATTTGCGGTTGTCCTCGCTTTTTTTGATCATGTCGATGACATTGAGGATGTAGGATTTATCGGTGATGGCGCCGAAGGGACACTGATAGACGCACGCCCCGCAGGAGATGCAGGTATCGTTATCGATGGCCGCCGCCTTATTTTCGTTCATGGTGATGGCCTTTATCTTGCAGGCGTTTTCGCAGGGGCGCTTGCGGTCCACGATGGCGGAATAGGGGCAGACCCGGGCGCAGGCGCCGCAGTCCACGCACTTGGATTTATCGATGTGCGCAACGTGGTTATGGAAGGTGATGGCGCCCTTGGGGCAGACGTCCTCGCAGCGGCGGGCCAGACACCCGCGACAGGAATTGGTCACCTCGTAGCCGCCCATGGGGCATTCGTCGCAGGCGATATCGATGACCTCGATGACGTTGGGGTTTTGCTTATTGCCGCCCATGGCCAGCCGTACCCGTTCGCTTAAAATAGCCCGTTCCTTGTAGACGCAGCAGTAGATGGTTTCGGCATTGCGGGGCGCCAGCTCCCGCGGGATGGACAGTACGTTATCCAAAAGCGTATCGTTCCACGCCTGCCGTGCCACCTCCCGCAGCACCTTGTATTTGAGGTACTGTACCTTGGTATCGAATTTTCTCATGGGCGTTCCCCCCTGTTTTTATCAGAAATACATGACCTTGACCCGCTTGCCCATTTCCCGCAGCAGCTCCGAAAGCTCCTCCACCAGCTTCATTTTGATGTGAAAGCTGATGGGCAGGTTGGGGTCCTGATGGGCGGGATTGACGGCCCGGCCCACGAAAAAGTTGATGTCGGTCGCTTCCTCGAACAGCATGCGGCTGATAAGACTGGCGCCGTCGTGGCCGCAGTCCCATTCCTCGTGGCGCTCGTTCTGCTCCAGCATATCCTTGGCGTAATCGATGACCCGGCTGACGGTGATGATGCCCTCGGTGACCAGATCCACGCCGTCCATGTGGCCGATGGGCGGCACGTCCCCGCCGGAATATTTGAGCTCGGTGGTGATGGGTGTGCCCAGATACTGCGATGCGATGGCGGCGGTGGTCCCGCCGCAGATGATGTGCTTGCCCCCCTTGGAGAAGAACAGCGTCATCATTTTGGCGTCGTCCTCCCGGCTGCGGGGCGGCCCGAAGGCGATATTCACCGGCTCCCGGCGGCGCACCCTGACCACGCAGGCGGTGGCGTCATCGCCGGGCTTGTCGCCGTACAGACGGTCACATTCCGCAATGAGCATGGTGGAAAGGGTTTTGGCATTGTACCCGGCCACCGATGCCGTTGCGACAAAGTCGGCGATATCCCGCAGCTGCCAGCCGAAATTATACGCCACACCGATCCCGGCATGGGGGCAGCCATCACTGACCGCCACCAGAATATCCCCCTCCTGCAGGCGCAGCTCGCTGCGGTGTACCTGCTTGCCGCCGACGATCATATCACGGCCGGGCAGCTCGGTGGGGGCGCCGTCCCGGATGAGGATGACCGGGGGGTTATCGTAGCAGATGATCTCCGCAAGTTCATTATTGATGAGGCGGAGGATGGTGAAGGTGGAGTAGGCCACCCCACGGGAGGAGCAGATGGGCAGCGTGGCGGCGATGGCCTTGACACATTCCTCCAGCGGCAGCCCCTCGGCAATCATGGTGGAGATGATGCGGGAGGTGAGGATGGAAAGGATATTGGCCTTGACGCCGCTGCCCAGTCCGTCCGCCAGCACCAGCACCTGCGAATCCTCGCCCTGTCCGGCGGTTTCCACATGGTCGCCGCACAGCTCCTCGCCCACATGGTTTATGCTGTTATAGCCCAGCTCTACACACAGGTCATTCATCGGATACCGAACCTTTCAGCTTATACAGCGCGATCTTGGTTTCCGCAGCGGTTTCTCCCAGCAGAGAGGCGATCTCCTGAACGATGCGCATCTGCTTTTCCACCACCCCGTCGGCGATCTCCGCCGTCTGGCGGGAAAGCTCCTCCTTCTGGCGGCGCACCCGCTCCTCCTCGGTCACATCCCGCAGGATGCAGATGATCTGATGGAATTCGTGATCCGGGATGATGGTCTCCTCGGCGTAGCGGTCGTATTCCGAAAGATAGACACGCTTTTTTTCGATGCTTTGCCCGTTTTCCAGCACCGCAAAGAAATCACCGGGATCCAGCACCCGCACCACCGGCTCGCCCAGCACGTCCCCGGCAGCCCGCAGGTTCATCATGCCCAGCGCCGACCGGTTGATCTGCTGGATCTCCAGCTTTTCATTGAGCACGATAAAGCCGTTGGGGGAGTGATCGAGGATGTTGCCGGCCAGACGCTCGCTGCGGTCCTTCAGATAGGGCAGGCACATGCTGATCTCCGCCTTGCCCTGATAGACCGCAATGGCCTTTTCCCGGCAGGTATTGTAGCCGCAGCTGCCGCAGTTGAGCTCATCCGAGGGCTTCTTTTTGCCCATCTGCCGCAGGATCTCGGTAAGCTCGCGATCCCCGGGCAGGTGGCGTTCCTTGATGAGCGGCAGGCGCTCGGTGTAAAGCTGCTCCGGCGCCGGCTGCGGGAGGGTGAAATCCGCCGCCCCGGCGCTGCGGTCCACCGCCTGATGATCCCGCACCGGGGAACGGTGGAATTTTTCCATGACCGGGCCGCCGACACAGCCACCGGCACAGATGGACATTTCGATGAAGCAGCGGTGCAGCCCGCCGTGCATCAGGTCATCCAGCACCTCGATGCAGCTTTGGGCGCCATCCACCGAGAGATAGGTGTAATCGGGGTTGGGCTTTTCCATGCTGCGCAGGATGCCCCCGGCCGTGGGGAACAGCCGTGCCCGGCCGCCCTTTTGCGGGGCGGGGGAGGGCTCCACCGGGATGTTTTTTTCCTTGAGCCAGTCGGTCAGCTCATCAAAGGTGAGAACGGCGTCTACCTCGGGACATTCCTCGGCTTCGCCCTTTTTGGCGACGCAGGGCCCGATAAAGACGGTTTTTGCCCCGGGGATGCGGCGTTTGATATCGGCACAATGGGCCTGCATGGGGGACATGACCGGCGCAAGATACCCCAAAAGCGACGGGTAGTACCGCCGGATGAGCAGATTGACCGACGGACAGCAGCTGGAAATGATGATGTCACGGTCGGCGGCCTGCACCATGCGGTCATATTCCCGCTTGACCACGGTGGCGCCCAGCGCCGTTTCCTCGGCATCGTAAAAGCCAAGCTGCCCCAGCGCACGGCGCAACTCGGCGATATCGCTGCCGGCATAGTTGGCGACAAAGGAGGGGGCAAGACTGGCCACGACCGGTGCGCCGCTTTGCAGCATCACCCGGACCTTATCCGCCTCGCTGACGATCTGCTTGGCATTTTGCGGGCAGACGACAAAGCACTGGCCGCACATGATACATTCATTGCCGATGATATAAGCCTGATTGCCGGAAAACCGGATGGATTTGACCGGACAATGGCGGATGCATTTATAGCAGTTTTTGCAGTTGGATTTTTTGAGCGTCAGACATTCCATGCAAAGCGTTCCTCCCTGCGGATTATTGCTTGTTCAGCGGCTTTCGTACCTTTTCTTCGAAAAATGCGGCGGTGCCCTCCGGAGTGACCGAGCAGAATTCGTCATCTACCGTGACGCACACCCCCTGCTGGCAGTTGCCGATGCAGAAGGAGCCGCACAATTCCACCTCATCGCCCAGGCCGTTTTTGCGGATGAGGTCCTGTAATTGCTCCACCACCTGACGGGAGCCCCGCACATGGCAGGAGGAGCCGATGCATACGGTAATTTTCATGCGTTATTTTCCTCCGTTTCCCATTCGCCCTCCGGGGCGTCGATCCATTGCTGCAGCACCGTGCGGGTGCGGGCATTGGCGGCCACCGTTTGGGAGGCGGCTACCAGCGGCATCCACCGGCGGATATAAGGCGGCTCGATGCCGCTTTTTTGGCAGAACAGGGTAAGGTACTGCTCGGCGAGGTCATGGCGGCTGCGCATCCGCAGCAGCAGGTAGGTCAGGGCTGCATCGGCGGCGGCATTGCCCTGCGTGGCGTGGAACCAATCGATGATGTAGGGCTTTCCCGTTTCGGTGCTGATGATGACCTTGGAAGGGATGAAGTTGCCGTGGCAGACCTCGTTATATTTGGGGATGCGCTCCAGCCGGGAGTAGAGATCGTAGCGGTCGGTGGCGCACAGCGGGGAGTCATTGATGCCCCGCTGTAATTCGTCCTTGAGCTTTTTGAAGGCGGGGCAGGACTGCTGATGGATGCGGCAGTGCAGCGATGCGAAAAGCGCCATGTATTCTCCGGCTTTTTCGGGGTGCTTGGCGATGAGCTGCTCCAGATTTTCCCCCTTGATGTATTCCGAAACGATGGCCCATTTGCCGTTTACCTGCCGCACCTCCCGGATCTCCGGGACGGTGACGGTGGTTTCTTCCATCCGGGCCTGATTGAGCGCCTCATTGAGGACGTCGGCCTTGGCGCAATCGGGATTAAAGACCTTCACACAGCGGTCGCCGTCCCGGTAGACGGTGATGCTGTTCTGCACCGAGATAATGCGGTCGAGGTTCATTTGCACCCCTCCTTTACAGTCTTGCCTTCAGGTGCGCCAGCGAAAGCGCCAGATTTTCATACTGGATGACGGCATCGGGCGGCAGCTGCAGACGGCAGGGTGCAAAGCACCAGAACGCCCGCACCCCGCTGCGGTACAGCACATCGGTGACGGCCTGCGCCGCCTCCTTCGGGACGGTGACGATGCCGATGCTGACATGGTTGGCGGTGCAGAAATCCGCCAGCATGGACATGGGGTAGATCGGCTTTTGTTCGCTGCGGTCGCCCCCGGCGGGGAGGTGCAGATCGAAGGCGGCAAGGATATTGGTACCGTATTCCGAAAAACCGGCGTAATCCAAGAGGGCACGGCCCAGCTTGCCCGCCCCGACGATGACCGCTGCCGCGGGACGCCCGCCCAGACAATCCTCCAGGCTTGCGGTCAGCTCGGCACGGTCGTAGCCCACACGGGGACGCCCCGCCCCGCAGACGGCGCCCAGGTCCTTACGAACCTGGACCTCGCCCAGCTCCAGCGCCTTGGCGATGCCGGTGGCGGAAACGGTGGTGATCTCCTGCGGGAGGGCGGTGATATACCGCAGGTACTGCGGCAGGCGGCCGATGGTGGCTCTTTTGATATCTTTGTTGCTCATATTCTCTCCTTTTCTGCCCCTGCGGGCGGCAGGGGTTCCGGCTCTTTTTCTGTTCTGTCCTCATTATAATACTTTGTTAAATCTTTTTCAATCTTTTCGATATAGAAAATATCGATATTTGGCGGATGAATTTTGTGACAAAAAGAAAAAGCCCGGCCGGGGGGCGGACTTCGGTGTGGGGGTGCGGGGGTGGGGATGGAGATTGCGGCAAAAGAAAAAGCCCGGCGGGGCAGGGGGGAAGTGCAGGGGGAGGGACTGCAAGGGGAGGCGGCCGCAGGCCGCCCCGGCGAAGCCGGGGCCGGCGGGCGGAGCCCGCCGAAACCGTCCGGAGGACGGTTTGGCCTGCGGCCGTCCGGGCCCGGTTACAGGAAAAACTTTTTATGCAGTGATTCCCGCAGCGGGCGGCAGCAGCCGATGACGATGAGCATCAGCCCCAGCAGGATGCCGGCAGCCAGCGGGTAGATGGACCACAGCAGGGCATCGTGCAGGCCGAAGGTGAGGTTGAGGAGGAATTCCACCAACACCATAAGGCCGCCGGAAAGGATGAACGCCCCGCCGAATACAAACAGGTGTCCCCCCGGCAGGTAGCGCAGCAGAGCGACCATGGCGGTGATGAGCAGTCCTGCTGCGCCCACCACCGGGAAAGCAAAGGAAAGGAACCAGTGCCCGCCGGAGGCAAGATCGATATACAGCAGGTAAAGCCCCAGCACCGCAAAATCGATGGGGACAAAGATGACGGGATTGCCGCGGCGGAACCACAGCGGCAGCACGATGACGGTATAGCTGACCAGCAGGGCGCCGGCCACATAGCCCGACCAGACCAGCCGGCCGTTGATGCGCCAATCGCAGAGGATGCAGATGACAATGGGCAGCAGCGTGAGCACCGTTATCACAAACAGCGCCCCGCTGGGGCTTACCTCCTTATGGAGGTGCTCCTCCGGGGGGTAGGGGCCGTCATCTTTCGGGGGCTCCATTTCCGGGTGGAACACTGTGGTGCCGCACAGGGGGCAGGTCTTTTCGCTGTCGCCCAGCTCCACACCGCATTTTACACAGTACATATGAGACCTCCTTTGGCCTTATCTTCTTCCGTTGCTTTCCGCCTTGACCGGCAGGCCCATCCAGTGCAGCACCTCATAGAAGTGACGCTCCAGCTCCGACTCCCGGATATTGCGGATCATGTTGATATAGACGGTATCGCCCCAGGTGATGATGCCGCAGTTGTGCGGCGCCTTGGCCTGCACCCCGATGATGAAATCCGCGCGGCGGATGTAGGGGCGCATGACCTCCGGGACCTGAAATACCCCCAGATTGGAAAGGCACAGGCAGCTTTTACACTCGCCTACCGTATCGAATACCGCCTTCATGGCAAGGTTTTTCACAAACAGCGGCATGATTTTAAGGATGGGGATGCGCTCACTGTTGACATTGGTGGCGATGCGGGCGCTCATGTTTTTGCGGGTGACCTCCAGCCCCATGCGGTGATGCACCATGCGGCACAGCTCATCCAGCGAATAGGCGCCCAGCCGGGGGTCGGCCTCCGGGGTGACATACTGGGCGAAGTTCCGCAGGGAGCGGCTGGGGAACAGGCTGCGCAGATTGACCGGCACCAGCACCTTGACGGGGCGGCGACGGCGTCGGGACGGTACCTTTTCCGCCTGCAAATTGAGGATGGCTTTCATCATGGCGGCGCAGAGCAGCTCGGTCACAGTCACGCCGTACTCCTTGGATTTGGCCTTGAGCGCGGGGGCGGGGACCATCAGCGTTACCAGATTGAGGGCGCAGCCCGGCTCCGGCGTCCCGGTGAGGTGATAGGCGGTGGCCTCCTTGCGGCTGGCCTGCACCCGCCCGGCGTATTTCTGGAAGCTGTCCTCCATTTCCTCCTCCCGGGGCTGATCCAAACGGCGCAGCACCCCGCTTTCCGGCGGGACCTCGATGCCGTATTTGCGGCAGAGATATTCGGCCAGCAGCGTTTTGAGGAAGATGGTGCCCCCGGTGCCGTCGGTGAGGGCGTGGAAAAATTCCACGGCGATGCGGTTTTTATACACCAGCACCCGGAAGGCGCACTTTCGGATATCGTCAAACGGCATATGCACCAGCGGGTAGCTTTTTTCGGGCTGGATGGCCGGCGCCGCCGGGATCTGCTCCAAATAGTACCAGAACATCCCCCGCCGCAGCCGCACCGCGATGGAGGGGAAACGACGGACCGTTACATCCAGTGCGGTTTGCAGCGTGGGCACGTCTACCGCCTCGCTCATGGTGGCGGAAAGACGGAACAGGTTGTTCCAGTTGCGGCGACGGGCCGCCGGGTAGATCTTTGCGGCGTTATCCAGTTGCATCCAGCGCAGCTTGCGTTCACAGACTGCGGTTTTATTGAGAAATTTGCCGATCTCCTCGAAGTCGGACATATTTTCATTGAGGCAGTAGAGGACATAGGCGTGCCAGCGCTCCGGCGCGGTGATCATTTTGCTTTCGCAGCCGCAGTCCAGCAGCCTTTGGTGCAGGCGGCGGGTGTCGTCCAGCAGGATCTCATCCCCGCCGACAAAAAGCAGACTGGGCGGGAAGCCGGTGAGGTCGCCGAACAGCGGAGAAACCAGCGGCTCCTCCTTGGGGGTGCCCCCGGCGGTGTAGCAATCGGCATAGAACCGCAGCAGCTCCTCCGAGAGGGAGGGGTCCTTTTCCCGGTTGAATTCGTAGCTTTCCGCCGAGCAGGTCAGATCGACCCACGGGGAAATGGCGATAAGACCGGCCGGCATCGCCATTCCCAGCTCCTTGAGCTTGAGGCACAGGGCGCAGATAAGCCCGCCGCCGGCGCTTTCGCCGCACAGCACAATCTGCTCCGGGCGGTAGCCCTTATCCAAAAGATAGCGGTAGGTTTCCAGGGCGTCCTCCACGGCTGCGGGGTAGGGGTTTTCCGGAGCCAGCCGATAGGCGGCACACAGCACCCGCACCCCGAATTCATCGGCCAGCGTAGCCCCGAAGCCCTTGGCGTAATCCAGATCGCCGCAGGTATAGCCGCCGCCGTGCAGATAGAGAATGACGCCGCCGCGGCGCTCATCCCGGGGGATGAGCCAAGCGCCCTCGAACCGGGAAAAGAGATAATCCCGGACGATGACGTCTTTTTTATGGATGGCCTCCATCAGCTCGCCCAGCTTATCCTGACCCTTTCGGGTCACCTCCAGCGAACAGTTTGCCACAAAGGGCTTGAAAAAGGCGAGCTGCGAGTGGACCAGTTTGGCGGGAAGTCCCATAGGCGACGCCTCCTTTCTGCGGATCTCTAAAAATTTATTATAGCATACGGGTGCAGGCGATGTAAAGATATCGGGGGCGGCAAAGGGAGGTTGGGCATCCCGGCGGGGGATAAACGGGCAGCAAAAAAGAGCCGCCGAGGGGCGGCCCTTTCGGATGGAGAGATGCGAACTCTCGAACGGGGTGGAGGGACGTTAGGCGAGGTGGGAGCGTACCATCTGCATGCACTTGGCAGTGGCGAACATGATGAACTCATCCCGTTCCTCGGGGGCGAGCCACAGGCTTTCTGCCGGGTCGGCGGCGGCTTCCCGCGCCAGACGCTGCGGGATATCGTGCACCTGCGTTTCGATATCGTCCTTTTCATAATAATCAAGATAGCGGTTGGGGAAATCCCGGATGCCGCGCAGGACCTCCAGCGGGGCGTAATCGGGGTGCTGCCGGTAATCGGCAAGGTCGGCACGCTTCAGGTCGGTGCGCATGGCCCGGATATTCTCCTCGGTGGGGTCGGCGAGCGATTTTCTGCGGGGGCGCAGCACCTGCTCCTGCCACATGGCATCGGTGACGAGGTGGATATAATAGCCCCAGTAAAAAGAACGGGCTTCGGCATCGGCGGCAGCGGGCATGAGGCTATGATAGAAGCCTTCGAAATCGATGAGGTAACGGTCCAGCGCCTCATCCTTTTTGAGCCAGTGGGTCACCACACGGCCGGGGAGATAGCGGGGCGTGCCGTTTTCATCGTACTCGGTGCGGCCGCAGTCCGGGGCGATGGCGCCGGCATAATAGTGGGGCAGGGAAATATCCTGCGGCAAAAGGCGCAGCAGCGCTTCGGCTACGCGCAGGTGGGTCATCCAGTATGCCATGATTATGCCCCCCGATTGGTGTAAACTTTGATGGTGCCGCCGTCATCCTGCAGGTAGCTATCGGCGGGCTGGGTGAGCACGATGGCGATGCCGACAAATTTGCCGCCCCAGCCGGAAAGGGAGACGAGGAACATCAAAAAGGGAACCCAGAACCACTGCTCCGACACGGCAAAAGCGGCGGCCAGCAGCAATCCGCACCAGACGACGGCGGGCATGATGGTGGCGGTGAGCCAGGCGTTCCGGCGGACATAGGCGCGGCCGGTGCAGGCAACGATATAGAAGCCCATGGAAACGTACTCGATGGGGCAGCCGCAGACCTTATACAGGCAGAAGCCGTGGAGCTTGGCCTGCAGGCGCATGGAGGCGACCATGAGCAGGAACGCCACGAGGCAGTAGATGAGCGAGAACAAAGCGTTTTTGGCGGAGAAAAGCAGGTTAAAGGGGTGCTTTGGCAGCACCAGCAGCACCGGGCCGACCAGCAGCACCAGAGTGAGCAGCAGGCCGATGACATTTTCGGCGGAGAAATTGACGAAATCGATGGTACGGGTTTGGCGGTATTCACCGGGCAGTACTTCGCTGGAATTGCGGTTCATGGGGTAGGCCTCCTTGATGTAAACTGAAATGGGAAAAGCAGGGCGGCAGGCGGGTTCGACGGATTCCTGCAGATAGATGTATTATACCACAAAATACAGATGGTGCCAAAACATTTTTTCCGGCGGATTGCTATTTGCGGAAAAATAGATTATAATAGGGGTGGCGATACGCCGCAGAAAGGAGAAAATGCCATGAGAAACAAGAAATGCTGTTGGGGCGCCGTGATTGCCGCGCTGCTTGCCCTGCTGGGCGCTGCCGCTGCCGTAATGGTTCTGCTGCGCCGTCACCACACCGCCTGCACCGAGGAGCTGGAGGACGGGGATCTGGTGGAATATCTGGACACCGAGGACGGCAAGCAAGCCGAGGAGTAAGAGCGTAATACACAAGAAAATCCGGGGGAGGGAGAGAAAACTCTTGACACCGGAGCGCAGTTATGGTATAGTAGTATGGCACCCAAGAGGTGCCATCGGCGCGGAGTAGAGCAGTTCGGTAGCTCGTCGGGCTCATAACCCGGAGGTCGGAGGTTCAAATCCTCCCTCCGCAACCATATCGAGTGGATGTAACGGATTTCAGTTACATCCACTTCTTTTTTCTTAAAAAGTATTGACAAGGGCATCATCCGTGAGTATACTTTAATGATTTAGCGAGAAACGCTGAATGGGCGGCTTGGGATTATTTTTAGGAGGTAACGAAAAATGTATCATTTCGAATATGTTTCCAAAAAAGAAGCCGCACCATATAAAGCAGAGTTGATTGAAATTCTTCATCAAGTGCAGGACTATGTCAGAGACGATTTCACTTTTCAGTTCACGTTCATCGGCAGCTCAAGTCGAAATATGATTACTTATGACCCTACGACAAACATCGGCTTTGATTTTGACGTCAACATCACGGTAAACGATGACGATGAAGACTACTCGCCTGAAGAAATCCGAACGATTCTGCATAATGCTTTCTCGCGCTTCATGACCGCTTATGGTTATAACAAATGCGAACAGTCTACGCGAGTCATCTCGATAAAAGTCGTCGACCAATGGAGCTCTCGTGTTATTCGCAGTTGTGATTTTGCCGTTGTTTACGAAGGACGTAACGGTCAGCAATACATTCGATTTAACAAAGAACGCAATTACTTTTCGTGGGAATTTCAGACTCAGCCATATAAAGAACTTGAGTTCCGCGCCGATTACTTAAAAGAAAACGGCCATTGGAATGAAGTGTTGGAAGTTTATCTTGATAAGAAAAACAACAACTACAATCCTGATAAGCATTCCCGTTCTCTTTATGCTGAAACAATCAACGAATGTTTCAGACGGCATAATAATCACGAATAATCCCTATGTACGGAGCAGGTTACGCCTGCTCCGTTTCCTCATCTTCGGGGACTTCATAGTACTCACCGTACTCCTCCGGGAACAACTCTTTCAGATTCTCCGACGGCTCGCAGGAAACATACTCAACAGCAACGCCCTCGCGGATATCGGCGGTGTAGTTCGGATGGCACTGTGTGGGGTCGATATCCAGATACCCGACGAACTTGTAGTAGATAACAAGGCGTTGGGTCTTATTTTTGCCCGTCCCCTGTACCTCGTACACGTCGATGTGGTCGATGAGCTCGTTCAACACCTGCTTGGTCAACGTCCGCATTTCCATAAACTTGCGGATCGCGCGGATAAATTCTTCACGCTCGTTTTCCCGTTCATTCATTTCCGTCAGCTTCCTGCGCAGATTCAGGATTTTCTTCTTCAACTGCTCGCGCTCTTCGGCGTACTCACGGGAGAGGATATTATAATTCTCCTCCGAGGTCTTGCCGTCCACCTTGTCCTCATAGAGCGTTTTCAGCAGCTTCGGGAGCATCTCGATACGCATTTCCGATTTGCGAAGCTCGGATGACAGCGTTTTCTTTTCGATCTCATACTGCTTGTTGCTCTTACGGGCAAGAATTTCGGCAAAGCGGTTTTCGTCGGCGATGAGGTATTCTGCCAGCCGCCGCAGTTCCATTTCCACCACCGCTTCCACCGCATCGGCGCGGATATAGTGGCGGGTGAGGCAGGTACCGCGATAGTCCTTGACGTAGTTGGAACAGCTGAAATAATGAATATCCTTGTTCTGCGTGTTGGTGTGGTACCACATTTTACTGCCGCAGTCCGCACAGCGGAGAATATCGCAGAAGATACTTTTCGGACCGTTTTCCTCCTTCGGTGCGCGCTGATGCGTGCTTTTCAGCCGCTTTTGCACCTTCTTATAGGTGTCACGCTCGATGATCGCCTCGTGTCTGTCCTCAAACACCATCCAGTCCTCTTTCGGGTTGTCGATACGGCGGTGATTTTTGAACGACTTGGAGTGCGTTTTGAAGTTCAGCACGTCGCCGCAGTATTCCTGACGCGTCAAGATGCCGTGGATGGTGCTTGATTTCCACTTGTACGGATTCGGCTGACTTTTCTTGCCGCCGCGGTTGATGCCTTTGGACGCCCAGTACGCCGTACAGTTGAGGTGCTGCTCGTCCTGCATGATCCTTGCGATAGTATCCTCGCCGTTGCCGTCCAGATACAGCTTGAAAATCTCCCTGACGACGGCTGCGGCCTCCGGGTCGATGATCCAGCGTTTCTTGTCCTGCGGGTCTTTCACATAGCCGTACGGGGGTTGGGAGAGCGGTTCGCCTGCTCTCCCTCTGGTATTGTGCGCAGACCGCACCTTGCGGCTGATATCCTTGGCGTACAGCTCGTTCATGATATTCTTGATGGGGATAAAATCGTCCATGTCC
>SFFJ01000013.1 GCA_004557855.1 Oscillospiraceae bacterium | reverse complement strand
GCGCCCTGAAAACCCGGTCGCCCTGCTGCGCTGGATACGGATTTGGATTTTTCGGTTACGAAAAATCTAAATCCGTACTGCACGCAGATGGGCTTAAAAGGTGTCTGTGACACATTTTTATCGCCGCTGCGCCGGAGCGCAGAACGGCGAACCACCACCCCTGTCCCCTCCTCAAAGGAGGGGGACTATGGGGGAAGGAACTAAATACTTTCTAATTTGCGGCTTGGCGTTCGGCAAGCAGCGGTCTTTGCCGCTTGCTTTGCCGCTGCTGCGTCCTGTTTTTGCCCCGCAAGGAGAGAAGGAGCAAGAGCTTTCGGACCGGTGGGGGGAGTGGCAGATTGCGGGATCATTCCGTTATGATCCCCTCGCAGCCGTCGGCGTCGGGGGAGATGGCGGTGAGCAGCACCGGGCGGATGTCGCCGGGGCGGGCGGCGGGGTCGCAGACGGTGACGGGGGTATAATTGGGGGTATAGCCGGTGCAGCCCTGCTGCCCGCGGCTTTCAAACAAGACCGGCTGCACCTGCCCCAGCATGGCGGTGAGGGCGGTTTTACGCAGCCCGGCCGCAACCGAGATCAATTCGGCGCAGCGGCGTTTTTTTTCTGCCTGGGGCACCTGATCCGGCATGGCGGCGGCACGGGTGCCGGGGCGCTGGCTGTACGCAAAGGCGTGGATCTTGGCGAAGCCGATCTCCCGCGCGAAGGCAAGCGATTCCAGATGGTCGGCTTCGGTTTCGCCCGCAAAGCCCACCATCATATCGGTGGTGAGGGCAGCGCCGGGGAAAGCCCTTCGTACCGCCTCGGCGACGGCACGGTACCCGGCGGTATCATAGTGGCGGTTCATGCGGCGCAGGGTGGCGTCACAGCCGCTTTGCAGCGAAAGATGGAACTGCGGGCAGAGCTTGCCCCCGCAGCCCTCCGCCAGACGGTAGATCTCCCCGGGGGTCAAAAGGTCCGGCTCGATGGAGCCGAGACGCACCCGTTCCACGCCGGGGGTGGCGGCTGCCGCCAAAACGGCATCCGAGAGGTGCAGCCCCCATTCCCGACCGTAATTGGAAAGATTGATGCCGGTGAGGACGATTTCCCGGTAGCCGTTCTGCGAAAGGGTGAGCAGCTCGGTTTGCAATTCCGGCAGGGGCTTGCTGCGGACGGGGCCGCGGGCGGCGGGGATGATGCAGTAGCTGCACCAGTTATCGCAGCCGTCCTGTATTTTAAGAAAGGCGCGGGTGCGCACCCCGAAATCGGCGGCGGAGCAGCTTTCAAACGTCTCGCCCTTTTGGTGCTGCGGGATGCTGACGATGCGCTGACGGTCGAGAGAGAAGGCCCGTACCAGCTGCGGCAGGGCGGCACGGTTGCGCGCCCCGGTGATGATATCGGCCTCCTGCACGGCAGCGGCCTGCGCCGGGAACGCCTGCGGGTAGCAGCCGGTCAGCACCACGATGGCGCCGGGATTTTCCCGCCGGAAGCGGCGCACCGCCTGCCGGGTCTTGCGGTCGCCCTCGGCGGTGACGGTGCAGCTGCCCACCACGTAGACGTCGCAGCCGGGGGCGTGGCCGGGCACCACATCAAAGCCTTCGGCGGCAAAGCGGGCCGAAAGCACTTCGGTTTCGTATTGGTTGACCTTGCAGCCAAGGGTGTAAAACGCTACTCGCATGGGGGACCTCCGGGGGGATGGGATGGCAGGGGGTGTGTACAGGGGGCGGGGCGGGCCGCAGGCCCGGCGGCGGAGCCGCCGAAACGGGCGGAGCCCGTTTGCCCGCCGGAGGCGGGCGGCCTGCGGCCCGCAGCTGCCCCCTGCCGCAGGTGCCGGAAGGGGGCGAAAAGCCGGCCTCCCGGGCGGGGCGGCAGCCCCGGCCTTAACCATACTATTATAGCGAATTTGCAAAGAAGTAGCAAGTGCGGGAAAAAGGGGCTTGCGGCGGGGGGACGGGAGGGCTACAATAGAGAAAAAGCCGGGAAGGAACCGAAATGAAGTTCAGGATAGCGAACGAAAAGGATATCGATACCGTGGACCTGGGGTATTCCTGTTGTGGGCTCGGGTGGTTTGATTTGTACGAAAGGCTACTGTAAGGAGGACATTATGGAACCGAGAAAGCTGCTGGATACATTGGCGGTGGCGGACCGCCTGAAGGACACCACCCGGCACTGCTACACCGCAGGCGGGCGTCACGAAAGCGTGGCGGAGCATAGCTGGCGGGCGGCGCTGATGGCCTATTTCCTGCGGGATGAATTCCCGGAGGCGGATATGGACAAGGTGATACGGATGCTGCTGATCCACGATTTGGGGGAGGCGTTTACGGGGGATATCCCGTCCTTCCGCAAGACGGCGGCGAACGAGGCGGCCGAGGACACCCTGCTGAAAGAGTGGGTGGCCACCCTGCCGCAGCCCTACGCCGGGGAGATGCAGGCGCTGTACGACGAGATGGCGGCACGGGAAACGACCGAGGCGAAGATCTACAAGGCCATCGATAATCTGGAGGCGGTCATTCAGCACAATGAGTCGCCGCTTTGCACCTGGATCCCGAAGGAATACGAGCTGAACCGCACCTACGGCTGGGATAAGGCGGCGTTTTCGCCCTACCTGACGGCGCTGCGGCAGGAGATGCTGGAGGACACCGAGAGAAAGATCGCGGCGGGGCCGGAGGGCGAGCCGATGGAGGAATACTGACAGAGAGAAGCGCCCGCCGTTCCGGCGGGCGCTTTGGCGTGGGGGTGCCGGGGAGCCTGCAAGGGGAGGGCGGCCCGCAGGGCCGGCGGCGCCGGGCGCCGCCGTGGGGGCGGCCGCAGGCCGCCCCCTAAAACCGTCCGGAGGACGGTTTGCCCTGCGGGCCGTAAGCCTGCGGCGCGGCAGAAGCGTGCGGGGGGCGGGGCCGGAGGGAGAGAGCCTGCGCCCGGCAGGGGACTGCAGGGGGGCAGGGACCGGGCCGCAGGCCCGGCGGCGCCCGGCGCCGCCGCCACGGGCGGAGCCCGTGGGTTTCGGCGAAGCCGAAACGGCCTGCGGCCCGCTCCGTCCCCTGCGGAAACTCTTGCAAAAAGGGTCCCACCCTGCTATGATAAAGGGCAGAACCATTAACGCATACGAGAGGGGACGAATACCATGTCCGAAAAGAAAAGGATCCTGACCGGCGACCGTACCACCGGTAAGCTGCATTTGGGGCACTATGTGGGCAGCCTGCAAAACCGCGTCAAGCTGCAGGACGAATACGAAAGCTTTATCCTGCTGGCGGATATCCAGGCACTGACCACCCACTTTGAGAACCCGGAGCTGCTGGAGCACAGCATCTACGAGGTGGCGATGGATAACCTGTCCGTCGGGCTGGACCCCAATAAAATCACAATGGTGCAGCAGAGCCGCATCCCCTCCATCGGGGAGCTGACGGTTTTCTATTCCATGCTGGTTTCGGTAAACAGCCTGCGGCACAATCCCACCATTAAAACCGAGGCGGCGAACTACGGCTACAACGATATGACCTACGGCTTTTTGGGCTATCCCGTCAGCCAGTCGGCGGATATCACCTTCTGCAAGGCGAACCTGGTGCCGGTAGGCGAGGACCAGAAGCCCCATATGGAAATGACCCGCAAGATCGTGCGGCGCTTTAACGAGCTGTACGGCGAAACGCTGGTGGAGCCGGATACCATGCTTTCCGACTGCCCCCGCCTGATGGGGCTGGACGGCAACGCCAAAATGGGCAAGAGCCTCGGCAACGCCATCTATTTAAGTGATCCCGCCGAGGAGGTTCGCAAAAAGGTGATGAACGCCGTTACCGATGCCACCCGCATTAAAAAGGACGACCCCGGCCACCCGGACGTCTGCGTGGTGAGCAAGTACCACAAGGTATTTAACAGCGGCGAGTATGCCAACATCTGCGAAAGCTGCAAAAAGGGAGCGATCGGCTGCGTGGCCTGTAAAAAGGCGCTGGCCGCCGCCCTCAATGACCTGCTGGAGCCGTTCCGGGAGAGACGCGCCTACTACGAGGCGCACCGGGACGAGGTGCGGGAGATCATCCTGACCGGCAGCGAAAAGGCCAATCAAATCGGCAACGAGACCGTCAAAGAGGTCAAGGAAGCCATGCATATTTATATCGGGGACTGACCCCGAAAGGAGGGTACACTATGGCATATAACGGAAAACGGCTGCATAAATCCGACAGCGATAAAAAGCTGTGCGGCGTGTGCGGCGGCATTGCGGAGTACTTTAACATTGACCCGACCATTGTGCGCCTGGGGTGGATTATTTTCTGCCTGGCGGGCGGCAGCGGTGTGCTGGGGTATATCATTGCGGCACTTGTGATGCCGGAGGACCCCAACCGCAGATTTTAAGCAGACCAAAAGACAAGCGGCGTCCCGTTACGGGGCGCCGTTTTGCTGTAAAAGGCCCGCTGCCTGCCGTGCCGCCGTGCATGGTGGGGGTGGGCGGTTTGCGGTTTTACGGGGGCGGGAAAGTGCAGGGGGAGGGGCCCCGCAGGGGCGCCGCGGCGCAGCCGCGGCGGGCGCGCCGGAGGCGCGCAGGCGGCGCCGCAGGCGTCGTCCCCCTGCGGGGCCGGTTTGCAGCTTTGCGGGGGTGGGGAGGAGGAAGGGCCGCAGGCCCGGCGGCGGAGCCGCCGAAACGGGCGGAGCCCGTTTGCCCGCCGGAGGCGGGCGGCCTGCGGCCCGTATCCCGGTTGCTGCAGGGGGTGGAAAAGGGGCAGGGGCCTACCGCACCGGGGGAAAGACGTTATGCTCGACATAAGCCATCATGCGGTTATTGAGAACGGCATAATTAAAAAGGGCGAGCAGCCCGCCTACCGCGCCGCAAAGCTCCGGTTGGACGCCCCGTATTCTTAATACGATGATCAGGACGAGCCAAGCGACGGCGCAGAGGAGGATGGTGGAGCGATGCTCCCGCCGCCATTTTTTCTTAAAGAACGCCTGCTTTTCCTTTAGGGTGAAGGTGCTGTGGTCCAGTGCGGTGACAAGGTTTTCATCGGCGGCTTTTTTGAAATCCTCGGCGATGAGCCGTTCCCCGGCAACCAGCTCATTGATGCTGACGCCGAATTCCCGGGAGAGCAGCGAAAGCATCTCCACATCCGGCAGGTAGCAGCCGGTCTCCCAGCGGGAAACGGTTTTATTGGTCACGCCGAGGCGTTCGCCCAGCGCCTGCTGGGTCAAGCCCTTTTCACGACGCAGCTGCGCCAAAAACGAGCCGAAACGAATAAGGTCCATAGGGCACCTCCCGAATGATTTCTGACCCCAGTATAGCACACGGCGGGGATTTTTGTATTCCCCATAAAAAGCGAACGGGAAAATTGTTTCACGTGAAACATATGTTCGCGATTTTGGAGAAAAAAGAGAAGCGCAGGGCTTCTCCGGTGGGGCTATTTGCGGTTTTTGGTCACCAGACCATCCACAAAGACAAAGGCGGCCGAGCCGAGCAGCACGCACCCGAATACGGTAAAGCGGCTGTCCATCGCCAGGAGGAAAAACAGGCCCAGTGCGGCCAGCACCGCCGCACAGTAGAAGGACTTGACCCAAAGGCGCTTCTGCTTCATGGGGTCGTTATTTTTGGCCAGCTTTGCTTCCAGCCGGCCGCTGCTGCGGAACAGACTCATAGCTCGGGGCCTCCTTTCTCTTTTTTCTCCCGGTGCAGGGCGCGCCATGCCCGGATGAACCCGGTGATGAAAAAGATGATGCCCACACCGGCCAGGATAACACCGCCGATGGTCATGGCGCGGATGCTGCGGGAGAGCCCGACGACGGTGAGCACCCCGCCGGCGGTAGTGGCGGCGATGCTGATGAGGGTGGTGCGGATCATGGCGGTAAAATTCATAGGGGGACTCCTTTCGGGGGAGGTGGCGGGGATGGCGGGATAGTGCGGGGACTGTGCAGGGGGAGGGACGGCCGCAGGTCCGGCGGCGCAGCCGCCGCAGCGGGCGCAGCCCGCTGAAAGCCGCCCCGCAGGGGCGGCTTGGCCTGCGGCCGTATGCCGGGGGCTTTTGCGGGGCTGCGGCGGGGCGGGGGCACCTGCCTTCTCCCAGCAGTATAGCATATTATCCGGCGCTTGTCACGCGGTACCCGGCCGCCTCCACGGCGGCGGTCAATTCCGGCAAATCGTGGGGCTGGGTCATGGTGAGGGCGGCGGTGTTTTTGGCAAGGATCACCTCGGCGGTGACGCCCGGCAGCGCCTCCAGCGCGGCCTTGACCCGCCCGACGCAATGGTTACACATCATGCCGTCAATATGCAGGGTGACGGTCTGCGGGGCGGCGGCGGCTTCGGGCTTGACTTGATACCCGGCCGCTTCCACGGCGGTGGTCAATTCCGGCAAATCGTGGGGCTGGGTCATGGTGAGGGCGGCGGTGTTTTTGGCAAGGCTTACCTCGGCGGTGACGCCCGGCAGCGCCTCCAGCGCGGCCTTGACCCGCCCGACGCAATGGTTACACATCATGCCGTCAATATGCAGGGTGACGGTTTGCGGGGCGGCGGGGGCTTCGGGCTTGACTTGGTACCCGGCCGCTTCCACGGCGGCGGTCAATTCCGGCAAATCGTGGGGCTGGGTCATGGTGAGGGCGGCGGTGTTTTTGGCAAGGCTCACCTCGGCGGTGACGCCCGGCAGCGCCTCCAGCGCGGCCTTGACCCGCCCGACGCAATGGTTACACATCATGCCGTCAATGTGCAGGGTGACGGTCTGCGGGGCGGCGGGGGGAACGGGTGCGGGGGCGCTCTCCTGCGGCAGCAGGGTACATTCCACCGCAGTGACGGGAGGAACGGTATCCACGGCGGGGAGCTTCGGCTTCCAGCCGCGCAGCCGCAGGGCGTTGCTGACCACGCACACCGAGGAAAGACTCATGGCGGCGGAGGCCAGCATGGGGCTTAATTTCCAGCCGAGGGCGGCGTAAAACACCCCGGCGGCAACGGGGATGCCGATGGTATTATAAAGGAATGCCCAGAATAGATTTTGTTTGATGTTGCGCAGGACGCTGCGGGAAAGCTGCAGGGCGGCGGGGATATCGGCGGGGTCGCTGTGCATCAGCACGATATCGGCGGAGTCAATGGCGATATCGGTGCCGGCGCCGATGGCGATGCCGATATCGGCACGCACCAGGGCGGGGGCATCATTGATGCCGTCCCCCACCATGGCGACGACCTCGCCCTTTTGCTGCAGGGAACGGATGACCGCTTCCTTTTGCTGCGGCAGCACCTCCGGGATGACCCGGGGGATACCGACCTCCGCAGCAATGGCCTCGGCGGTGCGGCGATGGTCGCCGGTCAGCAGCAGAACCGATAATCCCATCTGCCGCAGGGCGGCGATGGCGGCAGCGCTGGTTTCCCGGGGCGGGTCGGCGACGGCGATGAGCCCCAGAGGGGTGCTGCCGATGCCGAAATACAGCGGGGTGCGCCCCTTGGCGGCCAGCCCCTCCGCGGCGGCGGAAAGAACCGAAATATCACAATGCATGGCGGCGGCCAGACGGGCGTTGCCGCCCCAAATGACCTCACCGTTCAACCGGGCGATGAGACCCTGCCCCTCTGGGGCGGAAAAATCGGTGACGGGGGAAAGGGGGATGCTTTTTTCCCTGCAGTAGGCGGTGACGGCGGCGGCAAGGGGGTGGGCGCTGGCGGCCTCCAGGGCATGGGCGACCGGCAGCAGGCGGTCATCCAGCTCCTTGAGATCGGTGACGGCGGGCTGCCCGGTGGTGACGGTCCCGGTTTTGTCCAGTACCACGGTGGTGATGCTGCGGGCACGCTCCAGCGCCTCGGCGCTTTTTACCAGAATACCGTATTCGGCGCCCCGGCCGGTTCCCACCATAATGGCGGTGGGGGTGGCCAGCCCCAGCGCACAGGGGCAGCTGATGACCAGCACCGCAATGCCGATGGAGAGGGCAAAGGCGGGGGGCTGTCCCACCAGCAGCCAAACGGCCATGGCCAGCACCGCAATGCCGATGACCACCGGCACAAAGACGGCGGCGACCCGGTCGGCGATGCGCTGAATGGGCGCTTTGGTGGCGGCGGCGTCCTCCACCAGACGGATGATTTGCGAAAGGGTGGTTTCCTCCCCCACATGGGTGGCCCGCATGGTGAAGTACCCGCTGCGGCACAGGGTGGCCCCGGTGACGGTGTCCCCCGGCTTTTTATCCACCGGCAGGCTTTCCCCGGTGATGGCGGCCTCATCGATGGCGGCCTGCCCGTCGGTCACGGTGCCGTCCACCGGGACGGCCTCCCCCGCACGGACGATGAGCAGGTCCCCCTGCCGTACCTCCTCCAGCGGGACCTCGGTCTCCCGGCCGTCCAGCAGCAGGCGGGCGGTGGCGGGCGCCAGCGCCATCAGCTTTTGCAGGGCGTCGGCGGTGTGACCCTTACTGCGGGCCTCCCAGTATTTCCCCACGCTGACGAGGGTAAGAATGGTGCCGGCGGACTCGAAGTAGAGGTCCATATGGTACTGCGCTACGACGGCCATATCCCCGGCGGCCAGCCCCTGCGCCATGCGGAAAACGGCATAGACGCCGTACAGCACGGCGGCGGAGGAGCCCACCGCAACGAGGGTATCCATGGTGGGGGCGCCCCGGAACAGCGCCGCAAAGCCCCGGCGGAAATACCGGAACTGCAAAATGACGATGGCAAGGGTGAGGACGAGCTGCGCCAGCCCGAACCACAGGGCGTTTTCGAGGCCGGTGAGGAAGGCGGGCAGCGGCAACCCCGCCATATGCCCCATGGAGATGTAGAGCAGCACCGCCAGAAGCCCCACGCAGACCCACAGGCGGGTACGCTCGCGGCCGGCAGCCCCCGCAGGGGGCGGGGCGGCGGAGCCGCCCGCGGCGCCCGCAGGGCGGGCGCCGTAGCCGGCCGCGGACACGGCCGCGCAGATGGCCTCCGGGGAGAGGGCGTTTTCATCGTAGTCTACCGTCATGCGGTTCTGCATCAAATCCACCGAAACCGACCGGACCCCGGCCAGGGCCGAGACCGCCCGTTCCACGTGGGAGCTGCAGGCAGTGCAGCTCATGCCGGTGACCGAAAAGCGCTGTTTCATGGGAAAGTCCACCTCCGGGGTATAATTTACGCCACTATTATAAATAGCCCTGCCGCCGGCTGTCAATGAGTTTTTTGCGGAGGATAGGGGAATAAACAGGGCGATAATGGTGCAAAATAGCGGAAGTTTGCCCGGAAAGGGGGAAATATTGCTCAATAATCACAAAGGTTTTTATAGCATAATTGCTGAATTTGTGTAGGAGCGACAGATTTTGATTGAAAAATGAAAGACAAGGCGCTACAATAAGAGTGCGAGAACTGGAAACGGTTCCAGAACAAAAGAAACGCAACATTATATTAGGAGGAGAAACCATGAAAAAGACTTTAGCAATCCTGTTGGCTGTCGTTATGGCGCTTACCCTGTTTGCTGCCTGCGGCGAAAAGCCCGCACCCACCCCCAAGACCGGGTCCGTTTATTATCTCAACTTCAAGCCCGAGGCCAATGACGCCTGGCAGGCCCTGGCCAAGACCTACACCGAGAAGACCGGTGTTCCCGTAACCGTAGTGACCGCCGCTTCCGGCACCTACGATCAGGTCCTGACCGCCGAGATGGATAAGGACGCTGCTCCCACCATGTTCCAGGTAGGCAACGCCGGCGCAGTAAGGACCTGGGGCGAGTACTGCTATGACCTGACCAACACCGACGTTATGAAGGAAATGACCACCGACGCCTTCAACCTGAAGAACGAAGCCGGCGAGACCGTTTCCATCGGTTACTGCTATGAGGCATTCGGCATCATCGTAAACAAGGCTCTGCTGAAGCAGGCCGGCTACGAGCTGACCGACATCACCAACTTTGAGTCCCTGAAGAAGGTTGCCGACGATATCCACAGCCGCGCTGCCGAGCTGGGCTTCGATGCCTTCTCCTCCGCCGGTCTGGACGGTTCCTCCAGCTGGCGCTTCTCCGGCCACCTGGCCAATATGCCCCTGTTCTATGAGTTCCGTGATAACGGCGTGACTTCCCAGCCCGCTACCATCACCGGCAAATATCTTGAGAACTACAAGAACGTTTGGGATCTGTACACCACTGACTCCGCCACCACCGGCGCTGCTCTGGTTTCTGCTACCGGTGACCAGTCCGAGGCCGAGTTCGGCGAGGGCAAGGCTGTATTCTATCAGAACGGCAGCTGGGAGTACTCCAACCTGACCTCCAAGTTCAACATGAACCCCGATGATCTGGCGATGATCCCGATCTACTGCGGTGTAGAGGGCGAGGAAAAGGCCGGCCTGTGCTGCGGCACCGAGAACTGCTGGGCTGTGAACAAGAACGCTTCCGAGGAAGACATCAAGGCTACCCTCGACTTCATGAAGTGGGTTGTTACCTCCGAGGAAGGCACCACCATGATGGCGAAGGAGCTTGGCCCGATCCCCTTCAAGTCTGCCAAGACCCCCGAGAACGTATTCTTCGCCCAGGCCAATGACTACACCGCCGCGGGCAACTACGTTGTAACCTGGGCCTTCAACTACACCCCCGCTGTGGATGACTGGCGTGCTGCTGTTGTTGACGCTTTGACCCAGTACACCTCCGGCACCGGTGAGTGGAGCGCTGTTGAGACCGCTTTCGTTGACGGCTGGGCTGCCCAGTATGCCAAGGAGAACGCCTGATAACAGACTGCCCGAACAGGCGCCTTCGGACGGAATGTCCCAATAGGGGCATTTGCGAAAAAACCGAATAACTGCAACAAAACGGGGGCGAGCACTGCGCTCGCCCCTGTTTCCAGGAAAAAGGAAAGCCCCGAGCTGACGCCCCCACCGGGCGTGGGGGTGTGAGCTTGCAGGCTTTGCTGTGACAGACTAACCGAAAAAGGAGTGTGAAACCCGGCTATGAAACTGTTCCAAAAGAAGCGCGACATGACCGCGCTCAATTCGCCGCTGATCCGCCGGCCGATCCAGAGATGCTTCTGGCTGTTCCTGCTGCCTACCTTTGCGGCATTCTGCATCGGCTTTTTGTACCCGTTCTGCAAGGGCTTTTTCCTGTCCTTCTGCGATTTTAAGACCACCAAGAACTGGACGTGGGTGGGCATCAAAAACTATATCGCCGCTTTCCAGGATAAGAGCTTCGGCCATGCCTTCTGGTACACGGCGCTGTTTGCCGTGATTTCGCTGGTGCTCATCAATGTCATCGCCTTTGCCATTGCCTACGCCCTGACCAGAGGGATCAAGGGCTCCAACCTGTTCCGCACCGTGTTCTTTATGCCGAACCTCATCGGCGGTATCGTGCTGGGCTATATTTGGAGCATGATCTTTAACGGTATTCTGATCAAATACAGCACCAGCGTGGTGCTGGACAGCAAATACGGCTTCTGGGGGCTCATCATACTGATGTGCTGGCAGCAGATCGGTTATATGATGATCATTTACATCGCCGGGCTGCAAAGCGTGCCGGAGGATATGCTGGAGGCCGCGCGCATCGACGGCGCCAACGGCTGGCAGACGCTGTGGAAGATCACCATCCCCAATGTGATGCCCTCCATCACCATCTGCACCTTCCTCACCCTGACCAATTCCTTTAAGCTGTACGACCAGAACCTTGCACTGACTGCCGGACGACCCTTCCTGCAGCAGGGCGGCGAGGTGATAAAGACCACCGAAATGCTGGCGCTGAACATCGTCAATTCCTTCTACGCCAGCGCCCGCAGCCGCGGCGTGGGTCAGGCCAAGGCCGTGATCTTCTTCGTGCTGGTTGCCTTCTTGAGCATCCTGCAGCTGCGGTCCACCCGTAATAAGGAGGTGCAGCAGTAATGGCGAATAAAACAGCTTCCGGCGGCTTTAAGAGCGAGCGCCGCCGCAAGGATGCCTTGAGTATCCTGTTTGTCGTGCTTTCCGTTATTTATCTCATCCCGGTTTTCCTGGTGGCGATGAACTCCTTTAAGAGCAACGCCTCCATCAACCTGGAGACCTTCGCCTTCCCCCATGAGGGCACCTTCGTTTCGCTGGATAACTACATCAAGGGACTGACCTTCGGCGACTATCCCTTCCTGAAGAGCGCGGGCTATTCGCTGCTCATCACCGTTGTTTCCGCCGCGCTCATCCTGCTGTGCACCAGCATGGCGGCATGGTATATCGCCCGTGTGGGCAGCGCCCTTTCCAAGACGGTTTACTACCTGTGCGTGTTCTCGATGGTCGTGCCGTTCCAGATGGTAATGTTTACGCTGGCACGCACCGCCGATAAGCTCAAGCTGAACACCCCCTTTACCATCCCCATTATCTACCTGGGCTTTGGCGCGGGGCTGGCGGTATTTATGTTCAGCGGGTTTATAAAGAGCATCCCGCTGGAGATCGAGGAGGCGGCGGCCATCGACGGCTGCGGCCCGATCCGGACCTACTTTAACGTGGTGCTGCCGATGCTGAAGCCCACCATGATCTCGGTCGGCGTGCTGGAGATTATGTGGGTGTGGAACGACTACCTGCTGCCCTACCTGGTACTGGACCGCAAAAAATACATGACCATCCCCATTCACATTCAGTTCCTGCAGGGCAGCTACGGCTCGGTGGATCTGGGTGCGGTAATGGCGCTGATCATGCTGTCCATCATCCCGGTCATCATATTCTATCTTACCTGCCAGAAGCACATCATCAAGGGTGTGGCTGCCGGCGCCGTAAAGGGGTAAGAATCCCATGACGATCAAGGATATTGCAAAAGAAAGCGGCTATGCGGTGGGAACTGTCTCGCGCGTGCTGAATAACCACCCCGACGTGAGCGAAAAGGCCCGGCGGCGCATTATGGAGGTAGTGGAGCGAAACGGCTATATCCAGAATGCCAACGCCAAAAACCTCAAGCAATCGGTGAACAGCAGCATCCTGGTGCTGGTAAAGGGCGCAAGGAATGAGCTGTTTGCCGCACTGGTGGAGCAGCTGCAGGGCCTTTTGAACAAGACGCGCTACACGCTGCTGGTGGACTATTTTGACGAGGACACCGACGAGGTGCTGCGGGCGGTGACGCTGTGTGCCGAGAAAAAGCCGCTGGGCATCCTGTTTTTGGGCGGGAATGCCGATAACTTTCAGCGGAGCTTTGAGCGCATCACGCTGCCGGCGGTGCTGGTGACCTCCCCGGCGGAGGGACTGGACTACCCGAACCTTTCCAGCGTGACCACCGATGACTTTGAGGCCTCGGTGCAGGCGGTGCAGGTGCTGCTGGAGCAGGGGCACCGGCATATCGCCATCATCGGCGGACGGCCCAGCTTCAGCGATGTTTCCGGCAGCCGGTTTGCCGGGGGTCGGGCGGCCTTTGCCGAAAGCGGGCTGCCGGCGGATCACCTGGTGGAATACGGCGAGGCGCGCTTCTGCTATGAGGAGGGGTACCAGGCCATGCAGCACGTGCTGGCGGAGCATCCCGAGATCACGGCGGCGTATGCCATAGCCGATGTGGTGGCGATAGGCGCCATGCGGGCGGCGCAGGATGCCGGCCGTACCGTCGGGAAGGATCTTTCGGTGATCGGCTTTGACGGGCTGGCGCTGGGGGAATACCTGACCCCGCGGCTGGCGACCATCGGGCAATCGGTGGAGCGGCTGGCGCAGGAGGCGACCGACACGCTGCTGGATGTCATCGAAAACGGGGCGCCCGCCCGACGGGTGACGGTGCCCTTTACCGTAATACACGGCGAGAGCGTAGGCCCGGCGCCGAAGAATTGAATTTGCAGGTTTTTGCCGGGCAGGGAGGGCCGCAGGCCCGGCGATGCGCAGCATCGCCGCGGCGGTCGAAGACCGCCGGAACCGTCCGAAGGACGGTTCGGCCTGCGGCCTGACCGCGCCCAGGGGCAGGGACCGAGACGAGATAGAAAAGAGAGCGAAGACTATGAGAACCAGCGGAGTACTGATGCATATATCCTCCCTGCCGGGGCCTTACGGCATCGGCACCATGGGAGATAACGCCTACCGGTTTGTGGACTTTTTGCAGCGGGCGGGGCAGACATGGTGGCAGATCCTGCCCATAGGCCCCACCAGCTACGGAGATTCCCCCTACCAGTCCTTCAGCTCTGTGGCGGGCAATCCTTATTTTATTGACCTGCCGCAGCTGGAACGGGACGGGCTGCTGGAGCGCAGCGAGTATGAGGCGCTGCCGTGGTGCGAAAGTGAGATCACGGTGGACTACGGCCGGCTGTACGAGCTGCGCTACCGGGTGCTGCACCATGCCTACCGCCGTTTTACCCAAAACCCGCCGGAGGACTACCGGCGGTTCTGCGAGGAGAATGTGCGCTGGCTGCCGGATTATGCGCTGTTTATGGCGCTGAAGGACGCCCACGGCGGGCGCCCGTGGAATGAATGGGAGCAGCCGCTGAAGGTACGGGAGCCAGCTGCCATAGCTGCCGCAAGGGAGCAGTATAAGCAGGAGATTGGCTTCCAGATGATGCTGCAATACCTGTTTACCCGGCAGTGGCGGGCGCTGAAGGGCTACGCCAATGAGCGGGGCATCCGCATTATCGGGGATATCCCCATTTACGTGCCGAGGGATTCGGCGGATGTGTGGAGCGCCCCGGAGCAGTTCCTGCTGGATGAGGACTATGAGCCGATCGAGGTGGCAGGCTGCCCGCCCGACGGGTTTTCCGCCGATGGTCAGCTTTGGGGCAACCCGCTGTTCCGCTGGGAGGCCATGCGGGCCGACGGCTACCGCTGGTGGATCGACCGGTTCCGGGCCAGCGCTGCGCTGTATGATGTGATCCGCATTGACCACTTCCGCGGATTTGAAAGCTATTATGCCATCCCCGGCCGGGCGGAGAACGCCCGAAGCGGCGTGTGGCGCCAGGGCCCCGGTATGGAATTGTTCCATGCGGTGCGGGCAGCGCTGGGGGATCTGCCCATCATTGCGGAGGATCTGGGGTTTTTGACCGAGGGCGTACACCGCCTGCGGGAGGAATGCGGGTTCCCCGGTATGAAGGTGCTGCAATTCGCCTTTGACAGCCGGGAGGACAGCGACTATCTGCCCCACAATTACTGCCGCAACTGCGTGGTATATACCGGCACCCACGATAACGATACCATCATGGGGTGGATGGACACCGCCGCCCCGCAGGATGTGCGGTTTGCGTGGGAATACCTGCGGCTGAACGAGGCCGAGGGTCCCAACTGGGGCATGATGTGCGGGGCGCTGCAAAGCCCCGGTGACACCGTGATCCTGACGATGCAGGACCTGCTGGGGCTGGGCAGCGAGGCGCGGATGAATACCCCCTCCACGCTGGGCTGCAACTGGAAATGGCGCGCCGCCCCGGACAGCATCACCCCGGAGCTGGCCGACCGGCTGGGCCACCTGATCGACCTGTACCGCCGCCGTCCCCGGTGACAAAACCGAACATAAGCAAACGGGCAGCACCTGCAACAGGGTGCTGCTTTTCTTTGGGGGGGATGGGATAGCCCGGGGGAGGGCGGGCGCAGCCCCGCCCGCCGCAGGCGGGCGACACGAGCTTCGCTCGTGTGTTTCGGCGAAGCCGAAACGGGCTGCGCCCGAATTCCGCGGTTTTTGCGGGCTTGCGGGGAGGGAATGCGGCTTTTGGGCTATACCGGCGGGGGAGTGGGGCTGATGGGGCGGGCCTCTGCGAGTCCTCCCCGCCGGGCGCTTCGGCTGCGCCGAAGCCGGCGGCTGCGCCGCCGTCCCCGCCTCCGGCGGGGGCCCGGCGGGGAGGCTGCGGTTTGCAGTACCCCCCTGCCGCCTGCCGATGCGCCCCGCCGCTTCCGCCGACCCGGCTGCCCCGCTTGACGGGGTAGGGCATCGGTCGTATAATGGGAGTATGTACGAAACGGGTGGAGCAGAAGGAGAGAGGAGCCGAAATGACGGAACAAAAAATCTGCCGGGGGCTGGATGCCAATGCGTTAAAGCTCATTGCCATAGCGGCCATGACGGTGGACCATGTGGCGTGGCTGCTGTTCCCCGGGTATCCTGCGGCAGCGGTGCCGGTCATCATGCATATCATCGGGCGTATCACCTGCCCCATTATGTGCTTTTTCATTGCGGAGGGGTTTTACCATACCCACGACCGCAAAAAATACGCCCTGCGGCTGTTGGCGTTGGCGGTGGTATCGCATTTTGCCTACCTGCTGGCCTCCAATAACTACCTGGACCCGCATTCCTTTATCCCGTTCTACTACGGGGAGCTGCTGAATCAGACCGGCGTAGTGTGGTCGCTGCTGGGCGGCCTGCTGATGCTGTGGCTGTGCGAGGACGAAAAGCGTCCCATGGGTGTCAAGGTGGCGGGTGTTATCCTCATCTGCATCCTTACCCTGCCCGCCGACTGGAGCTGCATTGCGGCGCTGTGCGTTCTGTCCATTGGCTCCAACCGCAGCAACCCCCAAAAGCAGATCGCCTGGTGCCTGTTTTATGTGGCGCTGTACGCGGTGGTATATTTCTTCGCGCTGGATAAGCTGTACGGGCTGATGCAGCTGGGCGTGGTGCTGGCCATCCCGCTGCTGGCGCTGTATAACGGCCGCCGCGGGAAAAACCCGGCCGTCAACCGGGTGATGAAGTGGCTGTTCTACATTTACTACCCGCTGCACCTGTTCATTCTCGGCTTGATCCAACTGCAGATCCGGTGACGCCCGTGAGGATGGGCATTTCGCCGGCCGGCCGTCTGAAAGGGGACGGGTACCGTGAAGGCCGTACTTCAGGCGCCGCAGGCGATCGAGCAGAGAGAACGGGATGACCCGCCGAAAAATAAGCCGCCGGAGGGCGGCAGAGAATAACATCCACAGGAGGCCAAATGAACCGAGAGAATAAACGCAAGACCTTTGAAAAGGGCTACTACAAAAATCACCCCTGCAACGACAGCTTTACCTGCAAGGTGTGCGGGCGGCTGGTGACCCCCGACGCGGCCGGCACCGAGCATCGCAACCACTGCCCCAACTGCCTTTCCAGCCTGCACGTGGATATAGAGCCGGGCGACCGGGAGGCGGATTGCGGCGGCATCATGGAGCCGATTGCGGTGTGGGTGCGGGGCAAGGGCGAATGGGCCATCATCCACCGCTGCCGCCGGTGCGGGGCGTTGAGCTCCAACCGGGTGGCCGCCGACGACAACCCCATGAAGCTGATGAGCATCGCGCTCAAGCCGCTGTGCGAGCCGCCGTTCCCGCTGGAGCGCATAGAGGAGATGACCGCCCTGATGGGCGGCGAGGGCCGACTGAAATAACCGCCGGTTACCGGGCCGGACGGCGCAGTGATGCGCCGTCCGGCCCTTTGCTTTGCGCAGGGGGCAGGCGATCGCTTTTCAGCAAACTCTCCCAAAGTCCCTTACCTGCTCCTCTCCACCGCAGCTCTTTCCCAGCCGCTGCACCCCGCAATGCGGGCCGCAGGCCCGGCGGTGCTGCCGCACCGCCGACACGGGCGAAGCCCGTGTGCCCGCCGTCCAGCGGCGGGCGGCCTGCGGCCCGTATCCTGCGGTTTGCAGAAGGCCGCAGGAAGCCCCCGTCAACGCAGTGTGGATAAAAAACGCCCCCACCGGGGAAACGGCAGGGGGTTGGATGGGATCATTTTTGATTTTCGCGCTCCTTGCGGGCCTTGCGGTCCCGGCTGTCCCGCACGATCTGGATCACATTGGCGGCGATGAGCAGCGCCAGAATGGCGGCCAGCAGCCAGCGGCTTGCGGGGTGATCCATCAGGCAGAAGGCGGCAAGAACCGCCGCAATAACGCAGCAGATCGTTTCCGCACGTACCAGCGGAGGTTGCTTTTTCGGCAGCATTATTCCGTCGCCTCCTCCCGGTCGGGCCTGGGCTCCGGCTCGGCGGGCAGCAGCCCCAGCCGGCGCTGGGCATGGCGCAGCAGGCGCTTATCATTGGCGAAGGAAACAAGGTCGGCGGCGCAGCGCAGCGGCGCCCACATGATCTCACTGATCTCCTCCTCCTGACGCATCAGCTTTTCCTGCTCGGTGGTACCCAAAAAGTAGACCACCTGCTTTTTCACGCCGGGTTTGGGGGAATACTCCACGCTCTCCCGGAAGCCGTCCATCAGCTTGATGCCGGTGAGCCCGGTTTCCTCCCGAACCTCCCGCAGGGCGGTCTGGCGCTCGCTTTCGCCGGCCTCCACATGGCCCTTGGGGAAGGACCAGTGCCCGCCGAAGCGGTGGCGCAGCAGCACCACGTACAATTCATCCTCCTGACGGCGCAGCACCAGCACGCCGCAGGATTTTTCTCGTTTTATCATATTCGGTTACTTCCTTACCGCGCCTGGGGCGCTATAATGGGACGGAACGCCGGGGCGCTCCGGTGCCGTGCGGCACAAATATGTATAGATTATAGCACTTTTGGGGCGGGGTGGGAAGTCCCCCGAAGAAACTTTTTGGCGTTGACAAAAGTGGACGCAGCGGGTAGAATGAGGGGTGCGTGGGAGCTTTTCCCGCCCACGTCATCCGATACGCGCCAATAGCTCAGCCGGATAGAGCGTCCCCCTCCTAAGGGGAAGGCCGGGGGTTCGAATCCCTTTTGGCGCGCCAGCAAAAAAGACGCCGAATGGCGTCTTTTTTGCTGGCGCCGGGGGAACGCATACTATTCCGTAAAGGGGCAGCCACTGCCCTGATATAACGCGAAGGGAGGACCCGCAGATGGTCCTCCCTTCACACATCCCTCTCCTTGCGTAGGGGAAGGTCGGCATATGGGCGGGGGCGTCTGTTTTGCTGGCGCCGGGGGAACGCATACTATTCCGTAAAGGGACAGCCCCTGCCCTGATTGAACGCGAAGGGAGGACCCGCAGATGGTCCTCCCTTCACACATCCCTCTCCTTGCGTAGGGGAAGGTCGGCATATGGGCGGGGGCGTCTTTTTTACTGGCGTCGGGGGAACGATTACTTTTTAATAAGAGGCCAGCGCCAGCCCTGATTGAACGCGAAAGACAACCCTGACGGTTTTCTTTCGCGCTATCTTTCCATCCGGCGGGGAAAGCCCATGCGGCGTTTTCTTTTTGGGCTTGCCGGTTGCGGGCCGCAGGCCCGGCGGCGCTTCGCGCCGCCGACACGGGCTTTGCCCGTGCGCCCGCCTGCGGCGGGCGGCCTGCGGCCGTCAGGCAGCTGCACCTTTTTCCATTTGCGGGGAACTCCGGGCCGGCGCGATGCTGCTTTTTTCGGGGCGCTGCAGGGGGCCGGTTGCGGGCCGCAGGCCCGGCGGCGCTTTGCGCCGCCGACACGGGCAAAGCCCGTGCGCCCGCCTGCGGCGGGCGGCCTGCGGACCTCCCCCTCGGCCTGCAGCAGCTTTTGGGGGCGCAGCCCGCCTCCAAAAGCCTTCCTTCTCCGCAAATCCCCCCGTTTTCCCCGCAAGCGACACCGGACTGCGGCAGAATACGGCAGGGCGGCAGCGGTAAGATAATGGCGGACGACCCTATTACGCCAAAGGAAGTGGAAACAATGACCGAACACACGACCGAGCTCCGGGGGCTTTCGCTGCCCCGCCGCCTGTGGAACACCCTGCAAAATGACGACCGTCTGCGGCCCGGCGTTATCGCATTTCTGGGCGGGACGCTCACCGCCATGGGGCACATCACCGGCGAGACCGCCCCCTTCGGGGTGGCCTTTGCGGCAGCCGCCCCCGCCGCCGTCACCGTCCCGGCGCTCCTCGGGACGGCACTGGGTTACCTCCTCACCGCCGAAAGCCCCGTGGCATGGCAGTACCCGCTGGCCGCATTACTGGCCGTGGCGGTAAAAAGGCTGCTGGCCGTTATCGCCCACAGGGTGCGCCCGTGGCACGGCGTGATGGGAGTTTTGCTCGGCCTTACGGCTGCGGTGATCGTGCCGGGGGCTTACCGCCACCCGCTGGTGTATGATGTACTGCTATGGGGCACCTCCCTGCTGATGGGCGGCGCTGCTGCGGTATTTTTACAGCGGGGACTGGGACTGCTGCAGCCCGGCCACCAAACCCCGAAGGAGCGTACCCTTTCGGCGTCGTTGGCGGTGGCGGCGGCGCTGTGCCTGATGGGTCTGTGCAGCATCACCCTTTCCGGGGTGTCGATGGGCAGGGTGGCGGCTTCGGTGCTGCTGCTTACGGCGGCAGCCGGGGCGGGCAGCCGGGCCGGCGCCCTGGTTGGGGTGATCAGCGGGCTGGTGGTGGGTTTCTCCACCGGGGAATTCACCCTTTCGGTCACCTGCTTTGCAGTGGGCGGGCTGCTGTGCGGTCTGTTTGCCCCGCTGGGCAGATGGGGAAGCGTACTGGCTTTGGCCATCAGCTACGGCTTTTTCGCCATGCTGGCCTCCCGCAGCGTGGCGGGATTTCTGGAGGTGCTGCTGGCTGCCGGGATCTTTTGGATCTTACCGGGGGCGGTGCCCCGCCGGTTGGGGCAGCTGATCTCCCCGGCGAAGGAGCAAACGCCGGCCCCGACCGTTTTGGCGGACCGGCTGGAAACTGCTGCCGAAGCGCTGCGGGAGGTGGCCGCAACCACCAGAGAGGTGGCATCCCGGCTGCAAAAAAGCACTGCAGAAAGCCCCGAAACACTATTTGACCGGATGGCGGAACGGCACTGCCGGGGCTGCCTGTACCAAATGGCCTGCTGGCAGAAAAACTACGGCGGTACGGTGGGAGCATTGGGGCGGGGGCTTACCGCCTACCGCAAAACCGGGCATATCCCGCCGGAGGCGCTGGACGGCCTGAACGACCGCTGCCCCAACCGGGAACGGCTGGCCGCCGCACTGGAGCGGGAATATGCCGGGTACCTTTCCCGCGAGGAGCAGCGGCAGCACACAGCAAGAATTCGCAGCATCGTCACCGACCAGTTTGACGGACTGGCGGGCACCCTTACCGGCCTTTCGGAACGCTCCTGCGGTATCACCCCCTGCACCGAGGGACTGACCCGGCGCATCACCGAAGGGCTGCTGGCGGCCGAGCGGGAGCTGCGGGAGGTGCTGTGCTGGACCTCTTCCGGCGGGCATTTGACGGTGCGGCTGGCGTTTCCGGCGGCACTGCCCCAACGGGTGGATGCCGAAAAGCTGGGAAAGCTCATCGCGGCGGAGGCCGGACTGGAAATGGAAGGCCCCACCCGTTCCCGGCAGGAGGGCGTTTTGCTGCTGACCTACCGGGAAAAGCCCCGCTACCGGCTGGAGCACTGGCAGTACCAGCTGCCCGCGGTGGAAAATACCCCCTGCGGCGATACCCTGCGGGACGTCCGGGGGGAGGAGGGGCTGCAGGCGCTCATCCTTTCGGACGGGATGGGAACGGGGGCTGCGGCGGCTTTGGATAGCGCCATGCTGTGTAATCTGGTGGGGCGGCTGCTGGAGGCGGGCATCCCCTGCGGCAGCGCCCTGCGGCTGGTGAACAGCGCCCTGATGGTAAAGGGCGGCCGGGAAACGCTGGCGACACTGGACGCGGCGGCGGTGGACTGCTATACCGGCTCGGCGGCCTTTTATAAGGCCGGGGCGGCCCCGACCTTTTTGCGGCGGCAGGGGCGTGCCATGCGATTGGAGGCGGTCAGCCTGCCCGCCGGCATTTTGGATGGGGTGGAGCCGGTAAAGCGGCGGTTTGCCCTGCGGGAGGAGGACCTGCTGCTGATGGTGAGCGACGGGGTGCCGACCGAGGAACCATGGGTGGAGGAACAGCTGACGGCCTGGGAGGGGGATGACCCCGCCGAGCTTTGCCGGCGCATTGCCGAGGCCGCCCGGCTGCGCTGCCGGGAGACCAGGCCCGATGACATTACCGTGGCGGCGCTGCGGCTGGTAAGACAGTAGGCAGCTGCAAGGGGAGAGACCGGGCCGCAGGCCGCCCGCCTGCGGCGGGCGCACGGGCTTCGCCCGTGCCGGCGGCGCTGCGCGCCGCCGGGCCTGCGGCCCGGCCCCCGCCCCCTGCACAAACCCGAAAAAACAGCGCCGCATCCGGCCCCCGCTCCCGAACCAACCCCTGCACATACCAAAAAAGCCGCCCCCGGGTCAACCCCTTGGGACGGCTTTTTCGGTGTGCCGGGCGCTTACCCCAGCATGGTGCGGCAAACGCTGTCAGCCATGCGGTCCAGCGCGGTGCCCATGCGGTTGGCGGTGCGGCGGATGGCCCGCCGACGCTCGGCGGGGGTGGTGTGGTTCATCACATAGGCCACGGCGCCTGCGGCGGCCGCCGCTACGGCCAGACCGGTCATGGCGGCAGGTACTTTGCTTGTGGAGTGCATCTATCATAACCCCTTCCGGCAGACCCTTTGGTTCGGTTGCCCGTTTGTCTGCATGGGTAGTTTGCGCAGGTGGGCGGCAGTTACCCGTTGTAATGTTTGGAAATGCGGTTCTACCTTTTGCACGACGGAAGAATTGATACGGCTATAAAAGTTGTATAAAATGACGTCTGGCACAAAAACAAGGCGGATGATGGAGGAAAATTCTATGGTGAAAATGTTGCATTCCGGGCAGGGATGGGCTAATATCATACTGGAATATGACCAAAAACCGAAATGCGGCTGCCGGGGATTTTATTTTTGCGTTTTGCCCGGCGGCGGCATAGGATAAGAACTGCAAAAAAGGAGATCCTCCATGAACCAGATCGACCGTCCCGCCCGCTGTGCTGCCGTCCATGACCTTTCCGGCCTGGGGCGCTGCTCCCTTTCCGTTATCCTGCCGGCCATGTCGGTAATGGGGGTGCAGGTTTGCCCGCTGCCGACCGCCGTACTTTCCACCCATACCGGCGGCTTCGGGGCGCCCGCCCGCCGTGACCTGACCGACTACCTGACCGAAGCACTGGCGCACTACCGCACGCTGGGCCTGCCGATGGAATGTGTTTACACCGGCTATCTCGGCTCGTCGGCGCAGGTGGCGTTGTGCAGGGAGCTGTTTGCCGAATGGCCCGACGCCATGAAGGTGGTGGACCCGGTGATGGGCGACCACGGCAAGCTGTACCACGGCTTTACGCCGGAGCTGGTGCAGGGCATCCGGGAGCTGACCGCCCACGCAGATGTCATCACCCCGAACATGACCGAAGCCGCCCTGCTGCTGGATGAAGCGCCGGGCACCGCACCCCTTTCGCTGGGGCAGGCCAGATGTATGCTGGCACGGCTTTCGGCGCTGGGACCGGGGGTGGTGGTCATTACCGGGGCGGCGCTGACCACCGGCGAATACGCCAACCTGTGCTATGACCGGGAACGGGGCGGCTATTGGAAGTCGGTGAGCGAGTACCTGCCGGTACGCTACCCCGGCACCGGCGACCTGTTTGCCGCCGTGCTGACCGCCGGGCTGATGCAGGGCGACAGTCCCGCCATGGCAATGGACCGGGCGACCCGATACGTGGAGATCACCGTAAAAACAACATTTGGCTATGGCGCCGACCCCCGGGAGGGGGCCATGCTGGAGCGCACGCTGGGCTGGCTGACCCAAAAGGAGCTGCCCCGCGGCTATCGCACGCTGTGAACGGGAAAACCGGGAGGGGCGGCGGCTTTGCTCCGGCGCGGCACCCGAAGCCCCGAAAGGAACATCCCCATGAAGAAATCCCGCTTTACCCTGTACCGTGTTGTTGTCATCGGCCTGATGGCCGCAATGGTATTTGTCTGCACCATGTTTTTGGGCATCCGCATCCCCACCCCCACCGGCACCACCCAGCTTAAAACCGCCAACGCCATCTGCCTGCTGACCGGGCTGCTGTTCGGCGGCTGGACCGGTGGCCTTGCGGCCGGGATCGGCTCCGCCCTGTTTGACCTGACCTACCCCGAATGGGCGGCGGGTGCGTGGCTCACCTTTATCTTCTTCTTTGCCATGGGCGCCATCTGCGGCGGCATCGCCCATGCGGGCGGCGCTGCCGGGAAGAATAAGGGCCGCAACTGGCTGGCAGCCATCTGCGGGGCCGGGGCCTACTGGCTGTTGTACATCGGCAAAAGCATCACCGTGCTGTGCCTTGGCGGGAGCGCCTTTTCGGCGGCATTTATCGCCACCGCCCCCAAGATGCTGACCGGCGGCATCAACGCTGTTTTTGCCGTGGTGGTCTCCAACCTGCTGGTGGGGCTGCTGCGCCCCAAGCTGGAGGCCGCAGGCGTCTTTGAGGCACTGAAAAAGCACTGAACCGCATAATCGCTTTGGGAAACCGCACTGCTGTGTCCGGGGGCAAGACCCGGTCACGGCGGTGCGGCTTTTTTGCGGTCTGTTGCAGGGTTCATAAGGGGGCCGGATTCGGGCCGCAGGCCCGGCGGCGCTCCGCGCCGCCGCCACGGGCTTCGCCCGTGGGCCCGCCGCAGGCGGGCGGCCTGCGGCCGCCGGGCAAGCGCACCGTTTTTCATCCGCAAAAGGGTGGCAGTTGGCTGCGATGCTGTTTTTTCGGGTCGCTGCAGGGGGCCGGATTCGGGCCGCAGGCCCGGCGGCGCTCCGCGCCGCCGCCACGGGCTTCGCCCGTGGGCCCGCCGCAGGCGGGCGGCCTGCGGCCCTCCCGCACCCCAAACCGCCCCCGCCAAAACAAAAGCGCACCCGCCCGGGAGGGGAAGGTGCGCCGTTTTTCGGTTACAGGGTCTGCGGGTCCAGGCGGAACTTGGCCTGCAAAAAATGGCGGTATTCGGGGTGGTCGGCAGCCTGCAGGTATTCCTCCCGCACCGTCCGCCGCATCCAGTCCAGCTCGTCCTCGGTCATCTCATCGTAGCGGTGCAGCACCAGCAGCCCCTCACTCTCCGCCCGACGGATGGCTGCCCACGCATCGGGGATGAATTCGCAGCCCGCCACCGGCACCGCCCCGCGGGAGGTCACCGTACCGGGAATGGGGATGGGATGCCCCCGGCGGGTCACCTTTTCCGCGGTGTAGATGTAGCCGCTGACCCCGGCGTAGGTTTCCTCCAGCGCGCCGGGGTAGTATTCCTCCAGCCGCTGGCGGCCGTCGGCGGTAAAGCCGTAGGGCCCCCATTTTTGCCAGGGGCCGTCATAGGCAAAGCCGGTTTCCCGGCAGAATTTTTCCACGGCATTGGAAAGATAGACTAGGGTGTTTTCCCGCTTTTGGGAAAAATACAGCATCGGGACGCCGTGGTTGGAAATGTGCGGCTGCAAAACGGTAAGCCCCGCCACGGGGGATGCGTGATACAGCATAACGCGCCTCCTTATTCTTTGCGGCGGCTTCGGAAAAAGTCGCCGAGCAGGGCGGCACATTCCCCGGCCAGTACTCCGGCGGTGAGCTTCGGGGCAGCGCCCAAATCAAGATGGGCAAGATTGAGCCGGGAGCCGAGACAGCCGTATAGCGGGTCGGCGGCGCCGTACACCACCTGCCCCACCCGTGCATTGAGGATCACACCGCTGCACATGGGGCAGGGCTCCAGCGTGACATAAAGGGTGCAGTCCTCCAGCCGCCAGTCCCCCCGCACCCGGCACGCCGCTTCAATGGCACGCACCTCGGCGTGCCCCAGCGGGGAATGGGTGGTCTCGCGGTCATTGCAGGCGGCAGAAAGAACGGTATCACCGCAGACCACCACCGCCCCCACCGGGATCTCTCCCGCGGCAGCAGCTTTTTCGGCCTGGGCAATGGCCATGCGCATATACCTTTCGTGGTCCATGGGTCGGCTCCTTTCGGGGATCGATGAGGGGGAGGGGAGGGGGCCCCGCAGGGACCCGCGCCTGCGGCGCGGGCGGGCGGGCCTGTGGCCCGCCACGCCGGCCCGGAGGGCCGGCGCCCTGCGGGGCCCCCGACCCCATGCGAAAATTCTAAAGGGCGGGCAGGAAAGCGCTGCCCAGCAGCAGAATGAGCGAGAGCAGCAGGGACAGCGTTACCGCTGCGCGGGGAGAGCCCTGCGGGAAAACCCGGCCGGGCATCCGCCGCAGGGCGGGAATTGAGAGAAGGCCCAGCACCACCGCCACCGCCGGGAGAATAACAGAGGTGACGGCCGATGGGTGGTAGGCCGCCCCCCACGCAATCAAATTATTGCACAGATGGAGCAGAATACCCCAGCGCAGCGTGCCGGTATACAGGGCAAGGGTCCCCAGCAGCAGGCCGGCGGCCAGTGCCGGCAGCCATTGGGAGGGGCTGCCGTGTGCCCCCATAAACAGCAGCGCCGAAAGCAGAATGGCAGTCCTCTCCCCGGTGGGGCATAGGGCGTGCAGCACCGCCCCGCGGAATAACAACTCCTCCAGTAGGGCAGGCAGCAGCACCGCCCCCGCAAAGGTGCAAAGCAGCGCAGCGCCGCCCTCCGGCAGGGGGGCCGGGTCGGGCAGGGCCCCCTCATCGAAAAGGCGCAGCAGCAGGGTGGTTATAAAATTGGCGGCAACCAGCACCGCCAGCCCCGCGGGGATGAGCCACGGGGAGCCGTTTCTGCCTTTTTTCATGGGGCAAAGCAGGGCGGCGGGGCAGCGCAGCAACCGCAAAATAACGATAAGGGGAACCCCCAGCATCAATAGCTGGAGCAAAAGACCGACGGCGGCCGCCCCGGTTTGTGGCAGGAAGGGCAGCCACTGCTGCCGCAGCCAGCCGCAGCCCTGCATCGTAAGCCAAAGCACCAGCATCCCGCCGCCCGCCGCGGCGCTGCCGCTGCGGGCTTGTTTCTCCTGCGGCACAGGCGCCGCCTCCTTTCCGGTAGGGTGGGTGCAGGGTGCGGGGAGGGGGGGAGGCCCGGCGGGCGCCCCGGCGCAGCCGGGGCCGGCGGCCTCAGGCCGCCGAAACCGTCCGAAGGACGGTTTGCCCGCCGGGCCCCTGCCCTCCCTTTGTGAGCCGGCCGGGCCGCAGCCGCGGCGGCGCCGCCCTGCACAAAAACCGGCGTCCTCCCTCCGCAGGGGGACAGACGCCGGCAGCTTACTTACACATTAAAGCGGAACAGAACCACATCGCCGTCCTGCATCACGTATTCCTTGCCCTCGCTGCGGATCAGTCCCTTTTCCTTGGCCGCCTGCAGCGAACCGCACTCGATCAGCGTATCGTAGGGAACGACCTCCGCCCGGATGAACCCGCGCTCGAAGTCACTGTGGATCTTCCCGGCAGCCTGCGGCGCCTTGGTGCCCTTGGTGATGGTCCAGGCGCGCACCTCCGGCTTGCCGGCAGTCAGGAAGCTGATCAGCCCCAGCAGGTCATAGCCGGCAGTCACCAGCCGGTCCAGCCCGGACTGATGCAGCCCCAGCTCCTCCAGGAACATCTGCCGGTCCTCCGGCTCCATTTGGGAAAGCTCCTCCTCGATCTTGCCGCAGATGGGCACCACACGGCTGCCCTCGGCCTCGGCAATATCCAGAACCTGCCGGTAAAGCGGGTTTTCGGCAAGGTCGCCCGCAAAATCCGCTTCGCTCAAATTGGCAACATAAATGACCGGCTTATTGGAAAGCAGCGGGCAGTCGGCAATCAGCAGCTTTTCCTCATCGGTGCAGGGGAAGTTCCGCGCAGATTTGCCCTCGCCCAGCCATTCATTCAGCCGTTCAAAAAGTGCGGCTTCGGCCAGCGGCTTTTTATCACCGCCCTTGGCGGCCTTTTTGCAGCGGTCTATGCGGCGCTCCACCAGGTCGATATCGGAAAGCACCAGCTCCAGATTGATGGTTTCAATATCCCGCGCAGGCCCGATCTCGCCGCTGACATGGATGATCTCGCCGTCATTGAAGCAGCGCACCACATGGACGATGGCGTCCACCTCCCGGATATGGGAAAGGAACTTGTTGCCCAGCCCCTCGCCCTGCGAAGCGCCCTTGACGAGCCCCGCAATATCCACGAATTCAATGACCGCAGGGGTCACCTTATCGGGGGAATACATTTCGCACAGTTTATCCAGCCGGGGGTCCGGCACCGGCACCACGCCCACGTTCGGTTCTATGGTGCAGAAGGGATAGTTTGCCGCACCGGCTTCGCCGCCGGTCAGCGCATTAAAAATAGTACTCTTTCCAACATTTGGAAGTCCTACGATACCGAGCTTCATATCGATCATTCTCCTTTGGGGTGCTTTTCCCGGCGTTCGGCCGGCAGCGCATAAATCAACATGATAATTATAGCAGATAGCCCCCGCCCTCACAAGCGGATTTTGCAAAAAGGGGAATGGCGGGATGGGGGGGAGGGGGTAGGGGCGCAGCCCCCGGCGGCTCCGCCGCCGGGGGCTGCGCCCCGATCTCTGCCCCTTTTGCACACCCTCCCGGGGGGCCGGCTTGCAGGGCCGGCGTTAAGCCGCAAACCGGCAAAAAAGGCAGGGCAGGGAAGGGGCAGCCTTTCTCGCCGAGGGAGCCCGGCAGAGAGCCCGGGCATCGGGCCGCAGGCCCGGCGGCGCCTTCGGCGCCGCCGGGGCGGCCTGCGGCCCGCCCTCTCCCGCACAATCCCTATCTCTCCGCACAATCCAACCCCCAACTGCCATCACGTCCTCCACACCTCCCCCGCACAAACCTCCCCCCGCTACCATCAAATTCTCCCCAACCCGCCGCCCTCACCCGGCAAAATCCCTCCGCGCCCCCGCAAAAAAGCACCGCCCCCATCGGGACGGCGCTTTGCTCACATTTTCGGGTTCAGCCCAGCTTGGCAAGGGAGGCACGGATGCGGGCGAGGGTCTCCTCACGGCCCAGCACCACCGCCAGCTCTATGCCGCCGCCGGGGGTAAACTGCTTACCGGAAACGGCCACCCGCAGCGGGTACAAAAGCCAGCCGTTCTTCACACCCAGCTTTTCTATCTCCGCAAAGAGGGCGGCATGGATGGCCTCCTGGTTCCACTCCGGCAGGTTTTCCAGAATGGGCAGGACGGCGGTCAGTGCCTCCTTGGCGGTTTCGGGGGTGGTCTTCATCTTTTTGCTGGTGAACAGCTCGATGTCATAGTCGGGCAGCGCATCGATGAAATCCACCTGCTCCGGAATGTCGCCCAGCGACTCACAGCGGGTCTGCAGCACGGTGCAAAGCTCCCGCAGGTCGGCGGTCTCGCTCTTTACCGTCCGGCGGATCCAGGGCAGCGCCTTTTCGTAGAATTCCTCGGGGGAAAGCGCCCGGATGTACTCGCCGTTGATGTAGCGCAGCTTCTGCATATCAAAGATGGCAGGGCTCTTGGTGATGCCGGAAATATCAAAGACCTTTACCAGCTCCTCCAGCGAGAAGATCTCCCGATCCCCCTTGGGGCTCCAGCCCAGCAGGGCGATGTAGTTGAGGATGGCAGGGGTCAAGTAGCCCATCTGCACCAGATCCTCATAGGAGGCGTCGCCGTGGCGCTTGGAGAGCTTGTGGGTGGCATCCCGCATGACGGGTGCGCAGTGGATATACTTGGGGATCTCCCAGCCGAAGGCCTCATACAGCAGGTTGTACTTGGGGGTGGAGGAAAGATATTCGTTGCCGCGGATGACGTGGGTGATGCCCATGGTGTGGTCGTCCACCACGTTGGCAAAGTTGTAGGTGGGCATCCCGTCCCCCTTGATGAGGATCTGATCATCCAGCGTGCTGCAATCGACGGTCACATCGCCGTACACCTCATCGTGGAAGGTCACGGTTCCCTCGGTAGGCACCTTTTGCCGGATGACATAGGGAACTCCCGCCGCCAGCTTTTCGGCTACTTCCTCCTTGGAAAGGTTGCGGCAGTGGCCGTCATAGCGGGGCGCAATGCCGGAGGCCTCCTGCACCTTGCGCACCTCCTCCAGCCGCTCCTTATCGCAGAAGCAGTAGTAGGCGTGGCCGCTTTCCACCAGCTTTTCGGCGTATGCCTTAAACATATCCATCCGCTGGCTCTGGATATAGGGGCCCACGGGCCCGCCGATATCGGGACCCTCATCCCACAAAAGGCCGGTCTCCTTCAGCGTCTTGTAGATGATCTCCACGGCGCCCTCTACCTGACGCTCCTGGTCGGTGTCCTCTATCCGCAGCAAAAAACGGCCGTTATTGCTTTTGGCCACCAGATAGGCAAACAGCGCGGTGCGGAGATTGCCCACGTGCATATAGCCGGTGGGGCTGGGCGCAAAACGGGTGCGTACATGGTCAAACTGGAACATAATGCATCTTCCTTTATCTTAAAAATCTCATAGGCGTGACCCTACATTTATACTAATATATACTACCGCCAACGCCCCCTGACTGTCAAGGGAAAAGTGCGGTGGTACGGGCCGCAGGCCCGGCGGCGCCGGAGGCGCCGCCGCCACGGGCTCCGCCCGTGGGTTTCGGCTTCGCCGAAACGGCCTGCGGCCCCACGCCGATGGCTTGCAGAAATCTTCGGGGGGCTGCATTTCCCCGGTCCCTGCAATAACCCCGCCCCTCCGCAGGGAGCGACAACCCATTCCCTCCATCCTCCCCTAAAGGCAGTAAAAACCCGCCCCCGCCTTGCGGCGGAGCCGGGTCTGTTGTTACCACTTATTGAATACCTTTTCGGCGAAGCCCAGCAGGTTTTCGATCTGCAGCACCGTGCCGTCATCCAGCGTGGCGGTGCCGTTAAAGCGCCCGAATACCTGATGCTGGTCGCTGCAAAGCACCCCGAGGCTGGTGCGGCTGGCCCGGTCCAGTACGGGGGTGAAGGTCATCTCAAACCGACCGTCGCTGCTGGTGAAGCGCCACGGGCTCATAAAATCGTCCCGGCCGTCCTTTTGCGGGATGCCGAAGGTCAGACGCTCCAGCTTGTGCGCCTTGCCGTCATAGAACAGCATATTCTCACTGGCTGCGGAGGTATCACCGAAGCCGTACCCGATATTAAAGCCGAAGGGCTTTCCGTTTACGAGGGCGTTGCCGCTGCCCCAAAACCAGGTGTTTTTGTAGGTCCATACGCCCCGCCCCCAGTCCAGCGTGGCAAAGCTCTCCTCCGGGTCAAATTCGATTACCTGCCCGTCGAATTCCACCCGGCCGGCGGCTCTCATGCAGTTGATCTTTTGGTTGTAGTAAAAGGCCTTTCTGTCCTCCGCAAAGGGGGTGACGATGACCATCGACTCCTGCGGGGCCCCGGTAAGGGTAAATTCCGCCGTTATGGGCTTTTTATCGATGAAATTCTTTACCCATGCCGTCAGCCTGCGGGTACCGTCCGGCAGCACCTTAAAGCAGAAATCGGCGTCCTTCCGGCAAACCGAAACATCCCCGGCGGCACTGCTGGCGGGCATGGCGGTCTTTCCGTTCGTAAACGGGTAAATGAGGTTGCAGGTGTGCTCCCACGGCCGGGAAAAATCCAGCAGCGAAAAGCCCAAAAGCCCCATGTAGCTGTTGTCATCGATGGTAAGCGCCACGCCCCACCGGTCGTTCATCATCAGGTAGTAGTCCCACTCCTTTATGCGGTGCGCCGCCGCCTTGATGGCCCGGCGGTCGTACTGCTTTACCAGCTGCCGGGCATAGCCGGCCTCATGCAGCTCTCCCTTTTCGTTCAGCAGGGGGCCGCGGGCGGTCAGTTCCTTCTGCATGGGGTGCCTCCTTGTTTTGTCGTTATTTGCCGGGCCGGGCGGAAGGCAGGGGGAGGGGCCGCAGGCCCGGCGGCGCCTCCGGCGCCGCCGCCACGGGCTCCGCCCGTGGGTTTCGGCGCAGCCGAAACGGCCTGCGGCCCCCGTTTTACCCCCTGCACAAATGCAAAATCAGCCCTTGGCGGCCTCGTTCAGCGCCTCCATCAGCGCAGGCACATCAATGCCGTGGGCAGTCGCGCCCTGCTCGATGTTCTCAAAGTGGGCGGCCGCACAGCCGATGCAGCCCATCCCGAACCGCTGCAAAACCTCTACGGTGGCAGGGTATTTCTGTACAATCTCCATGATGCCCATATCTTTTGTGATCAGCATTTTATACGCTCCTTTTGTCCCCTTCCCGCAGCAAAGCCGCCTTTGGCCCGGTATCGGGAAAGGGCCTGTGTAATCAGGGGAAACCCCTGCCATTAGTATAGGTCTTTTTCTCCCATTTGTAAACAGAATGAGAACTTTTTTGCAAAGGGGGCCTTTCCCCCGTCCCATTCATTGACAAGCGCCCCGCTGTTGGTGTAGAATAGGGCGGAACAAAGCCCCCCGGGGGCAATTTAACAGATGATGAGGAGCACTATGAAACTGACAACTCGACTGCTGGCGCTGCTGCTGGCATTATGTATGGTATTTGCCTTCGCCGCCTGCGGCAAGGACCCGGCAAATCCCGACCCGGTAGACCCCAGTAACCCCGCAGGGCCGGTGGACCCCGCCAACCCCGATGACCCCACCCAGCCCACCAAGGAGGAACAGCTGAAGGAGCTGCAAAAGACCATGCTGGAAAACACGCTGGCCATGCAGCAGAAGAATAAGGATACCATCGGCTGGATTTATATTGACGGCACCACCGTCAATGACGTAGTGGTAAAGGTAAACTACAATGACGATAATAAGTATTACCTGCGCCGCAACGCCAATGGGGAAAACGATAACGACGGCTGCTACTATGCCGACTGGCGCTGCAAAACCGGCAACCGCAATTCCATCTCCAAAAATACCGTGGTGTACGGCCACAATCTGGGCCGTTCCGCCAACGGCCTGATCCCCGATTATCAGAACCACGCAAACGGCCCCAAGTTCGCCCAGCTGCTGAAGTATCAGAACGAGGAATTTGCCAAGACCCACCCCTACATCTACTACTCCACCATCGAAGAGGACATGGTCTGGCAGGTGTTTGCGGTATTCTACACCGATATCAAGTTCGACTACATTGAACCCAACCCGGCGGACGCTACCTTTAACAGCCTGCTGAAAAAGGCACAGGACCTTTCCTTCTATAATTATGACGTAGAGGTAAGCAGCAATGATAAGATCCTGACCCTTTCCACCTGCACCTACCGCATGGCGGATGACACCAAGCTGCACTATCCCAACGACTACCGCTACGTCGTGATGGCCAAGCTGCTGCCCGCCGATGCCGTGCTGGAGGACACCGTTTCCCTCACCGTAACCAAGAACGCCCCGGTCAATCCCGCCGGCGAATGATAACGCACCCGCACCGCCCCCTTTCCCGCCCCGGGAGAGGGGGCTTTTCCCATCCCCCGGGCCGGTGCAGGGGGCAGGCCGGGGGGCCGCAGGCCCGGCAGCGCCTCCGGCGCTGCCGCCACGGGCTTCGCCCGTGGGTTTCGGCGCAGCCGAAACGGCCTGCGGCCCCACCGCCTTCCGCCTCACATCCTCCCACAACCCGCCGCAAAATAACAAATCGCCCCTTCTCCCGACCCACAGAAAAAAGCCCCCGCCGTTCGGCAGGGGCCCGTGGTTTCTTTCGCAGGGGGATTACAGCTTGGCCAGCTTGTTGCGGCAGCTGCGGCAAACGTACTTGTCATCATAGATGGCCAGCTCTTCCTTGGAGCCGCAGAAAATGCAGCAGGGAAGATACTTCTTGAGAACGACCTGGTCGCCGTCCACATAAATCTCAACGTCACTGTGGATGTCGATGCCCAGGGTGCGGCGCAGCTCTACGGGGAGAACGATGCGGCCGAGGTTGTCAACTTTTCTTACGATACCGGTAGATTTCATGGTACAGTTCCTCCTTAAAGGTAGAATAAAGATTGATGGATGGAGCGTGAATTATCTTCTAACGTTTTCGTTATTAACTCTTTCTTGATTAGAATTGTACTATTATTTACCATGAAAAACAAGAGGGAATTTGCAAAAAAAATATGAACAGACGGATAAAATAAAGGAAAATGCAGGCGCGTTTTTGGGTATTGTTGCTAAACTGGGCGAAAAACGGCAAACTTGTAACACCTTTACATAAGTAGAAGTTTCCGCAACTCTCATCAAGAACCCGTAATTTTTCGCCCAAAATGGGCAGGTTCCTTCGAAAAACGCCAAATCCTGCAGCCCCCGGCTTTCGGTTTTCTGCAGGCCGCACCCCCCTGCGCCAATCGGGCCGCAGCCTGTTTTGGCTCCGCCAAAACCCGGCGGCTCCGCCGCCGGTGCCCGCCTGCGGCGGGCCGGCCTGCGGCCCTCCCCCCAACCCTCCCCCTCCGCCCCCGCGCAAAAAGCAACATCCCATAACAGTTTTTTTACAAAAATGCCATATTCCGCGCTATGCAAACCCCCGCCGTTGTGGTACAATATAGTTTAGAAAACTATGCCCAAACCGAACGGGGCGGGAGCCGATAAGGAGGAAAAACCAATGATGGACAAGATCCTGGTAGCCGATGACGACCTGAATATCTGCGAGCTGCTGCGCCTCTACCTCGAAAAAGAGGGCTTCGAGGTGGTAATGGCCCACGACGGCGAGGAGGCCGTTGCCAAATTCGAAAGCGAAAAGCCCTCCCTCATCCTCTTGGATATCATGATGCCCAAGCTGGACGGCTGGCAGGTCTGCCGCCAGATCCGCCAGAAAAGCGACTGCCCCATCATCATGCTCACCGCCAAGGGCGAAACCTTCGATAAGGTTTTGGGGCTGGAGCTGGGCGCCGATGACTACGTGGTAAAGCCCTTCGATACCAAGGAGATCGTCGCACGGATCAAGGCCGTGCTGCGCCGCAGCGGTCCCGCGGGCGCGGGCGAAGGCGAGGTCAAGGAGGTCAGCTACGATAAGCTGACCGTCAATATGACCCGGTACGAGCTGAAGGTAGACGGCAAGGTGGTGGATGCGCCCCCCAAGGAGCTGGAGCTGCTGTTCCATCTGGCCAGCCACCCCAACCGGGTATTCACCCGCGACCAGCTGCTGGATGAGGTGTGGGGCTTCGAGTATTACGGCGACAGCCGCACCGTCGATGTCCACATCAAGCGGTTGAGAGAAAAGCTGGAGGGCGTCAGCGATAAGTGGTGCCTCAAGACGGTTTGGGGCGTGGGCTACAAGTTCGAGGTCAAGGAATAAGAATGAACAAATCGCAGAAAACCCTGATGGGCAAATACTACTCGGTATGCTGCGCCATCATTCTGCTCAGCATGGTGCTGGTCGGCTCTATCTTCATGGTGCTGGCCAATGACTACCTGCGGGAAGAAAAAATCAGTCTGCTGGAAAAAAACGTGAACCAGGCCGCCCGCCTGACGATGGAAAACTACGCCGCCCATGAGTACCGCTACGTCAGCAGCGATACCCTGCAGCCGGTGTATGCGGTGCTGGGCTCCGCCATCGAAGCGGATATCTACCTTTCCGACAACAAGGGCAATATCCTCATCATGGCACACACCACCGAAGGCACGGTGCCGCAGTCGGTCCCGGAGGCGGTGCTGGAAAGCCTTTCGAAAACCGGCAGCTATCAGGGCTCGGTGATGATGGCCGGAACCGGCGAGGACCCCCAGTATGCCGTAGCCACCCCGGTGGTGGATGAAAACGGGCTGCTGGTGGGCGCCGTCATGGCCACCGCCCGGGCTGCCAACCGTGCCTTGGCCGGCGATATGCTGCAGATGTTCCTCATTGCGGCCATCGTCGTGCTGGTGGTCAGCTTTATCGTCATCTACTTCGTCACCACCAGCCTGGTGAACCCCCTGCGGCAGATGGCCGCGGCGACCCGTGCCTTTGCCAAGGGCGACTTTTCGGTCCGGGTGCCGGTGGAGGGGGACGATGAGATCGGGCGGCTGGCCTCCGCCTTTAACAACATGGCCACCGAGCTGGCGCTCACCGAATCGGTGCGGCGCAGCTTTACCGCCAATGTCAGCCACGAATTAAAGACCCCGATGACCACCATCGGCGGCTTTGTGGACGGCATCCTGGACGGCACCATCCCCCCGGAGCGGCAGAACCACTACCTGCGCATCGTTTCCAGCGAGGTGCAGCGCCTTTCCCGCCTGGTAAGAAATATGCTGACCTTGAGTCAGATCGAGGCCGGGGAGCGCACCATTCAGCCCACCGAGGTGGAGATCACCTCACTGGTGACCAATACCCTGCTGGGCTTCGAGCAGCGGCTGGACGATAAGCACATCGAGGTGGAGGGACTGGATACCGACCGCTACTGGGTGCTGGCCGATGCCGACCTCATCCAGCAGGTGGTGTATAACCTCATCGATAACGCCGTCAAGTTCGTGAACGAGGGCGGCACCCTTTCCTTCGACTTTTATACCGAGGGCGAGAATATCATGGTAGCGGTGCGCAATACCGGCAGCGGCGTGCTGCCGGAGGAGATCCCGCGGTTGTTCGACCGGTTCTACAAAACCGACCGCAGCCGCAGCCTGGATAAAAACGGCGTGGGACTGGGACTTTCCATCTGCCGCACCATCATGAACGTCCACGAGGGTGAAATATTCGTGCGGAGCCAGCCCGGTCAGTACACCGAGTTCGTGTTCGGACTGCCGGCCGACCCCGCCCACTACAAAAAGGGCATCAACCGGAAGGCCCCGCCGGTAGACGCCAGCTTTACCACATTGCCGGAAGCACCCGCTGCCGGCCGGGAGGAGAAACAGCATGAAAAACCGCAGCAATGACAGCCACTATCAGTGGGACTATCAGGACTACCGGGGGAACTACGGGCAGAACCCCGCCCCCCGCAAAAGAAACGCCGGACTGAAGTATTTTCTCATTGCCATGGGCGTGGTCATTGTGCTGGCCGGGGCGCTGTGCATCGGCGTGACGGCATGGAACGGCAAAGCCCCCGCCCCCAACCCGCCCGGCGCCACCCTGCCCGGGGAAAACGGCGAGCTGGAGCATCTGCCCGAAATAAACCAGCAGAATAAGCCGGAGGACAGCGTGCCGGAAACCACCGGGGACGGCCTTTTGACCCCGGCGGGCATCTATAAAAAATGCGCCCCCTCGGTGGTGGGCATCGTCAGCTACGGCGATAGCTCCACCGCGCAGGGCAGCGGCATCATCCTTTCGGAAAACGGGTATATCATCACCAACGCCCACGTGGTAAGCGGCTTTAACGATTACGAGGTGGTGCTGCAAAACGGCGACAGCTATGACGCCCAGCTGGTGGGCGCCGATAACCAGAGCGATCTGGCGCTGCTGCGGATGGTTTCCCTGCCGCAGGAGGGACTGGTTGCGGCGACCTTCGGCAACAGCGATGAGCTGGAGGTGGGCGAAATGGTGGTGGCCATCGGCAACCCTGGCGGGCTGGCGCTAGCTTCCACCCAGACGGTAGGATATATTTCGGCGGTGCAGCGCACCATCACCACCGAGCTGGGCTATACCATGGTTTGTATTCAGGCCGATGCGGCCATCAACCCCGGCAACAGCGGCGGCCCGCTCATCAATACCTACGGGCAGGTGGTGGGGATCACCTCCAGCAAGCTGGTGGAGGAGGGCTACGAGGGCATCGGGTTCTCCATCCCCATCAATACGGCACTGCCCATTCTAGATGACCTGATGCAGCATGGCCGTGTGACCGGCCGGGCGCAGATGGGCATCACCGTGGTGGAGGTAAGCAGCAGCGAGGCCGCCTATTACGGCATCCCCATGGGGCTGCGGATCATGTCCATCACCAAGGAAAGCGACATGGGCCGCCAGGGCGCCGAGGTGGGGGATATCATTACCTCCATCGACGGGTGGGCGGTGACGACCCGGGGCGACGTCAGTGATATTCTGGCGAAGCACCGGCCCGGCGATACGGTGGAGATCGGCCTGTACCGGGCCAGCCGCACCGGCCGCGGGCAGACGCTGACCATCAACGTGACGCTGATCGGCTCGTAACAGCATACCGGCATAGAAAAAGCCGCCTGCGGGCGGCTTTTTTGCATACCGCCCTACCATGGCGGCGGGGCTGCGCTTTTTGTCGGGCCGCCCTGCGGGCGGCCCTCCCTCGCTGCGCCCCACCCCGCCCAACCCCGCAAAAGGCGCAGGCAGGGGCTTTTGCGGGCTTGCACAAGGGGAACGGCACGGCCGCAGGCCAAATCGTCCTGCGGACGATTTCGGCGGGCTCCGCCCGCCGGGCCCGCCGGAGGCGGGCCGGCCTGCGGCCGGTCGCTCCGCCCCTTGCAGGGGCGTCCGGGGTCACAGCTTCAAAAGGGGGGTGGTGTATTCGCTGCCGCAGGGGGCAAGCCCCGGGGTAAAGGCGTGGTACAGGTCGGCGGCCCGGGCCTCCAGCCCGGCAAAGCGGGCAGCGGTCTCGCCGGCTTGGGCCAGCTCCGCCAGCGAGGGGGAAAGCGGCAGGGTGCGGGTGGCCTTGGCAGCGGAGAGGATCTCGGCGCCGCGGGGGGTGAAGCCCAGTACCCGCAGGTAGGGGGGCGCTGCGGCCGAAAGCCCGGCGGGCAGCCCCAGCATGGCGGCAAGCAGGACCCGGCGCAGCCGGGCGTGGGAATAGCGCTTGGTCTTGGCGTCCGCTAGCAGGGCCTCGGGGCTTTTGGCGGTGCGGGACGCCCGGTACAGGCGGTTCTCCAGCCCCTCGCTGATATCCGGCAGGGCGGCAAAATCGGGCTCCTCCATGGTGCGCAGCCGGGCAAGCAGGGCACGGTCCCACAGGGCACGGTCGGGGAGGGCGCCCTGCGCCTTGGCCAGCCGCAGCTGTCCGGCCATGGCAGGGGGCAGCTGCGGGGAAATATCCACACCGGAAAGGAACTGCTGCCGCAGGAAGGAAGCCGAGGGATAATCGGCTTCGGGGGCGTGGGCGTCGTGGGGGGCGCCCTGCCGGGGCAGGGTAAGCGGTATGATGCCGGCACCGGTGCGGGAAAGCGCCCGCAGATATTCGATGCCGAGAATGTTATTGGGGGAGGAAAGCAGGGCGGCATCCTGCCCGATGAGGGCATGAACGGCGGCCTGCCGTGCGGCGGCAAAGGGCAGCCCGGCCGCCAGCCGGGGGGCCAGCTCCGCCGGGAGGGCGGGGCTTTCCAGGGCGGCGGCAACCCATTGCAGGGCGGCCAGGTCGCCGCACTCGCTGCCGAATACAAGGGTATCCACGCAGCCCAGGGCGGCAAGGCTTTGCACGGCGCCTGCGGCAAAGTGCTCGGCGGTGGAAACAGCATAGGGCAGCGGTAGCTGCAGGACGAGGTCAACGCCGCTGTGCAGGGCGGCTGCGACCCGGTACTGCCACGGGCAAAGGGCGGGCTCACCGCGCTGCACAAAGTTGCCGCTGACGATGGCGACGGTATGGGTGGCGCCCCGGTGGCGGGCGGCCTCGATGGGCAGCAGGTGCCCCCGGTGCAGGGGGTTCCATTCGGCAATGACGGCAGCGACAGGCATGGACAGGCTCCTTTCGGTGGGGATGGCATCGGCCCGCAGGGCAGCCCGCCTGCGGCGGGCTCGGCGGCCTCCGGCCGCCGGTTCCGGCTTCGCCGGAACGCCCTGCGGGCCGTACCCTCGGTTTTTTCGCAGGTTAGGCAGGGGGCGGAGGCAGCGCAGTGGCGGGTCGGCATACGGAAAGCCGGTAGGCTTTTGCGGGTCGGCGGGGAAGGACGGCCGCAGGCCCGGCGATGCGAAGCATCGCCGTGGCGGGCGAAGCCCGCCCGGGGCCGCCGCCGGCGGCCCCGGCCTGCGGCCGCCTAACCGCCCCTGCGACTTTTGCGGGGCTTTTCCGGGGGCAAATCGGCCTTTTCACCTGTTATAGCGATATAGCTATGACAGAATTGCAAAAAAGTAATAAAAGTTTCGATAGAATATTGACAAGCCCCTTTGTTTCCAATAATATTAAATGCGTGTAACGCTGTCAAGCCCCGGCGGGGCGCGGTGAAAGCAAAGCCAAAGGAGAAAAATGCGATGAATATTCTGGTAATCAATGCGGGCAGCTCTTCCCTCAAGTATCAGCTGATCCGCATGGAAGACGAAACGATTTTGTGCAAGGGCGTCTGCGAGCGCATCGGCATCGACGGCAAGTACAGCTATAAGACCGCCGGGGGCTATGCGGTGGAAAAGGACACCGAGCTTTTCACCCACAAGGATGCTTTCGATGTGATCCTGCACGAGATGGTAAGCGGCGAGGGCCATGTGATCGACAGCGTGGAGGAGATCGCTGCGGTGGGCCACCGTGTGACCCACGGCGGGGATAAGTTCTCCCGTTCGGTGCTGATCGACGAGGAGGCCATCGATACCATCGTTGCCCTGCGGGATATCAGCCCGCTGCACAATCCCCCCCAGGCGGCCACCATCCGGGCGTGCCGCAGCGTTTTCGGGGAAAAGCTGCCTATGGCCGCGGTATTCGATACGGCGTTCCACGCCACCATGCCGCCCAAGGCCTATACCTTTGCCATCCCCTATGAATACTACGAGAAGCACGGCGTGCGCCGCTACGGGTTCCACGGCACCAGCCACCGCTATGTCAGCGGGCGCATGGCACAGCTGCTGGGCGGGATGCCCCACCGGCTCATCACCTGCCACCTGGGCAACGGCAGCTCGCTGGCGGCCATTTTGGACGGCAAGGTGATGGACACCTCGATGGGCTTCACCCCCCTGGACGGCATCATCATGGGGACCCGCTGCGGCAGCATCGATCCCTCCATCGTTACCTATATCGCCGGGCTGGAGAGCATGCCGGAGAGCGATGTTTCCCGCCTTTTGAATAACGAGTCCGGTCTGCTGGGCGTTTCCGGCGTTTCCAGCGACTGCCGTGACGTACAGGCGGCGGCGAAGGCCGGCAACAAGCGTGCGCAGCTGGCGCTGGATATGCTGGAGTATCAGCTGGTGAAGCTGATCGGCAGCTATGCGGGCGCACTGGGCGGCGTGGATGCCATCCTGTTCACCGGCGGCATCGGGGAAAACGATATCGGCCTGCGGGAGAAGGTGCTGCGGGACCTGGCCTATCTGGGCGTCACCGCCGACCCCAAGGCAAACGACTGCCGCGGCGAGGAGGTTCGCATTTCCGGCGCCGACAGCAAGGTAGAGGTTTGGGTGGTCCCCACCAACGAGGAGATCATGATCGCGCGGGATACCGCCGAGCTGATAAAATAAGCACAGGCCGCAGGCCTGCAAAAGCGGCGCCGCCGTCCCTCCGGGACGGCGGCGCCGCTGCGCTGCAGGGGGCAAGCCCGTGCGTAGGGGGAGGGGCCCGCAGGGCCGCCCGCCGCAGGCGGGCGTAGATGGGCGGCCCGGGGGCCGCCCATCAGCTCCGGCGCAGCCGGAGCGCCCTGCGGGCCCCATCCCGCCGGCCGCTGCCGCTTACTCCAGCAGACCGCTTTCCTTCAGCAGCAGCTCCACGTCGGTGCCCTTTACCTTCTTCAGCAGCAGCTTCACAGCCTCCCGCTCCTTGAAGGACAGCGGCAGCTCATCAATGGGCTTTTTATCCACGGCATAGTAGCAGGCACGCAGCAGCTCACGCACATCGTACTTGCTGCCCCAGACCTCCGGTACGCCGCGGTCCACATTCAGTAGGGTATATACCGATTCCATCCCGGTACGCATCGAATATTCGGTGGTGAAGATGGTATCGCGGGGGGTCTCCGCAAACTGCCCGATGAAGGCGAAGTTCACGGCGCCGTCCGGCACCACCTTGGGGCGGTCGCTTTCCTTGCGGGGCTGGAAGAACGCATTGATATAGGGCATATAGCAGGTGGTGGTATTGCAGGCCGTCGCCGCCAGCTCCCCAATGCGGCTCTCCTCTACGCCGATGTGGTACAGCCACTCACGGCAGATCTCCTCACCGGTGCAGTCCCGCATGGCCTTCTTGACAAAATTACCCTCCCGGTCGGTGTGCAGGCCGTACACCCACACCAGCACGGTGTTCTTGTCCTGGCTCTTAAACTGCGGCTGGCGGTTGATGGTCCAGGAAAGATACCAGTTTTCGGTGCTGTCCTTTACGGTGACGATACCGCCGGTGGTCACCTTGCCGGCGCGGGGGTCGCGCTTGCAGATGTTCATAATATGGCGGATGATCTCCTCATCGGCGGTGGCTACGGTGGCGCTCATCCAGTTGGTGGCCTCCACATCGCTGCAGAAGGCGTCGGGGTTGCCGTATTCGCCGTGCTGCGCCTGCCGTGCGATGGCCTTCCACATATCCCACGATTCGCCGCAGCCGTTATGGATGCCGGAGAGATCGGGGGCGTGGGTTTGGTCGCCGTAGCAGGAGGTATCGGTGCAGCAGCCATTGGTGATGAACACAAGGTCGTCCTCGATGAGATCAATGGTCTGCTCCTTTCCGTCCTTGACATAGACGATCTGACGGGCGACCTTTTTATCGCCTTCGGTCTCGATGACAACATTGCGCACGTCCATACCGTATTCAATGCGGACGCCGTGTGTTTCCAAATACTTGACCAGCGGCAGGATCATGCTTTCGTACTGGTTATACTTGGTGAAGCGCAGGGCGCTGAAGTCGGGCAGCCCATCGATGTGATGGACATAGCGGCAGAGGTAACGCTTCATTTCCAAAGCGCTGGACCACCGCTGGAAGGCGAACATCGTCTGCCAGTACAGCCAGAAGTTGGTGTCCCAGAAGCTTTCGGGCAGCACCTCGGAGATCTTCTTATCCTCCAGGTCCTTTTCCGGGGTGATGAACAGCTTGGAAAGGGCCATGGCACTTTCCTTATCCAGCGCGAACTTCTTATCGGTGTGGGCGTCCTCGCCGCGGTTCACGGTGGCACGGCACAGGGAATAGTTGGGGTCGTGCTTATTGAGCCAGTAGTACTCATCCAGGACAGAAACCTCCGGCGTTTCGATGGAGGGCACATCCCGGAAGACGTCCCACATCACCTCAAAGTGGTTGTCCATCTCACGGCCGCCGCGCATATAGTAGCCCTTGGTCACATCCTTGCGGCCGTCGCAGCTGCCGCCCGCCAGCTCCAGCTTTTCCAGCAGATGAATGTGCTCGCCCTTCATCCGGCCGTCCCGCACCAGATAAAATGCGGCGGTAAGACCGGCCAGGCCGGTGCCGATGATATAGGCGGATTTGTTATCGACGCCCCGGGGCTTTTCGGGATGAGCAAAGCTTTCGTAGGTTCCGGCAGAATAATACATAAAGAAGCCTCCTGTAATATTGGATTCGGGAACGCCGTTCCCTTTGATGCTCCCATTGTATCCCTGCCGGAAATAAAATGATATAGACAGAAAAAACCCCGTGACAAAAATTCCATCACGGGGGAAAGGCTGAAAAAATTTTTATCAAACCGCGGGATTTGTCATAGAGTCGGGGCGGTCGGTGCGAAAGCGCTCCAGCGCCTGCGTGATACCGCCGCGGATGACCATGGCCAGCCGGTTCACCAGCTCCTCGGGGTCGGCCCGCATATCGTCCCGGATCCAATCCAGCATGATACCGACGAAGGCATAGGAATACACCTGCGCAATAAACTGCTGATCCGCCTCCCGCACCGTCATGCCGGCAGCACGCTCGGTGATGACCCCCATAATGAGTTGATCGGTGAGGGGGACCAGGTATTTTTCCACCTGCTCCCGGTTGACGCAGCGGTAGACGTTCATCACAAAAACCTTATTCTCCCGCACCGCATGGAAGATCTGCACAAAGCCCTGCTGCCAGGTATCGTAGGTCTTTTTATTCTGCAGGGCGCGGGCGGCGTCCTCGGCGCAGGCCCACTCCACCAAATCGTAGATATCCTTGAAATGGTAGTAGAAGGTCATACGGCTGATACCGCAGTCCTCGGTGATATCGCTGATGGTGATTTTGGAAAGCGGCTTTTGCTGCAGCAGGTTTTTCAGCGACTGCTCCAGCGCACGTTTGGTGATCTGGGACATGAGGACTCCCTCCTTTGCCCCTATTATAGCACACCGCCGCCCCCTTGCCTACGGGCAGCCCGCAAAAAATACCGGGCCTGCCGGTTCAGCGTTCACGCTCCCCGGCAGGCTCGTCCTCCCGGAACAGCAGCGAAATGCACCAGATACCGGCCAGTGCCACCAGGGTGTAAATGATCCGGGCCGCTATGCTGCCCTGCCCGCCGCAGATCCACGCAACGGTATCAAAGCGGAACAGCCCCACCCCGCCCCAGTTCAGGGCGCCGATAATGACCAGCACCAGCGAGATTTTATCCATGACCATAGGAAAAGCTCCTTTCATTCGGCTCCGCAGGGAGCATTTGTGGGTAGTTTGCCCGCCGCAGCGGGGCTTTATACACGGGGCGGGGTTTGCAGTTGCCTTTCGGCGGATGGACATGACCCAGCTTGCAATCGCCTATCGGCGGGGCAAGTTTCACAAAAGATTTAATCTGTACGCCTGCCGGCGGGGCGTTACTTTTCTGTGAAGAAAAGTAACCAAAAGTCATTCAGGGCTGCGCCCTGAAAACCCGGTCGCCCTGCTGCG
>SFFJ01000034.1 GCA_004557855.1 Oscillospiraceae bacterium | reverse complement strand
GGTGAAGATGGCAGGCTGGCGCCTGTCGATGAGCCGCACAATGCCATACGGCATTTCTGCCCGCAAAAACCGTATGTGCTCTTGTCAAGTGAAGGTACCAAAACTGAATACACAAGGAGGAAACACCCATGAGTAAGAAGCTAATGGCACTTTTGTTAGCGGTGGTGCTGCTGCTGGCGGCGGGCTGCGGCAAGGTGGAAAACGATCCGACCGACCAACAGGAAGACCCGATCATGAAAACATATGGCGATGATTTTTTCCTTGCACAGGCGAAGGCGATGGGCTACACCGATGAAATGCTGGCCACCGCCAAGGCGGTGCGCTTTGACCCCGAAAGGCTGCTGACCTGCGACGGGCTGGGCGACCAGGAGGAGACCATCCGTACCTCCCCCGACGGGAAGTACACCATTCGCTATTTTTACATCAATTCCACCGGCCGCGGCGCCAGCGTCTACTACCTGAAGGACGAGGCGACCGGGACCGTCCGGGTGGTGCCGTGGCTTTGGCGCATCGGCAGCAGCAATGAGCTTTTGACCTATAAGGTGGATTTCGGCTTTACCGCCGATGGGGATATCTGGATCGCCAACTATTACAGCGTCGATTTCTATGATTTTGACGAGGTGTGGAACGTGAGCGAGAACTGCGCCCTCAAGAACAGCTGGATCGCCGAGGCGGCGGAGGGCCGGATGGACGGCTATATTACCGGTATTTTTGCGGTGCAGCATGATGAAGCGGCCGGCCGGCTGACCTGCTACTGGGCCCGGGTGCCGAAGGACTGGAATGATATCCCGGCCGGCGGGGTGCCGCACTACCGGGTGACGGTGCTGGATGAGACCGGCGCAGTGCTGCAGGATTTCGATACCGGCATCGAGGTGGTGGAAAAGACCTCTATTACCGGGTTCCGCAGCCTGCAATTGCCCTCCCCCAAGCAGTACAGCGAGGCGGGGTACGGGTTCTTTTTGGTGAGTGACGGCGCCTTTGGCGGCGATATCTATAAAATCGACCTGACCACCGGCGAGGTGGCAAAGGCGGAATAACAGGAGGACAAAATCCATGGATAAAAAAACCATAGCGTCGATGATCGACCATACCCTGCTGAAGCCGGAGGCGACCCCGGCCCAGGTGGAAAAGCTGTGCGCCGAGGCGGCGGAGTATCACTTTGCCAGCGTCTGCGTCAATCCGGTGTATATCCCGCTGGCGGCACGGCTGCTGGACGGTACCGGCGTGAAGGTGTGCTGCGTGGTGGGGTTCCCCCTGGGCGCCATCGCCCCGGAGCAGAAGGCGGCCGAGGCGGCAAGCTGCGCGGCCATGGGCGCCGAGGAGCTGGATATGGTCATCCATGTGGGCGCTGCCAAGGCGGGCGACTGGGCGCTGGTGCAGCGGGATATTGCGGGCGTGGTGAAGGCGGCAGCCGGCCGCACCGTCAAGGTCATCATAGAGACCTGCCTGCTGACCGATGAGGAAAAGGTGAAGGCCTGCGAGGCCGCCAAGGCCGCCGGGGCGGATTTTGTCAAGACCAGCACCGGGTTTTCCACCGGCGGGGCGACCACCCATGATATTGCGCTGATGCGCAAAACGGTAGGCCCCGAAATGGGTGTGAAGGCCAGCGGCGGCATCCGGGACTATGCCACGGCGATGGCGATGATCGAGGCGGGGGCGAACCGCATCGGCGCTTCCGCAGGCATCGAGATCGTGGCGGCCGCCGAATAAAATGGTATAAAGTCGAATAATATTACAAAAAGTATAAAGGAAGGTGGAACCGTGATCACTATTTTTAACCGCCGCCAGTTGGCTGTGACCTATGAATCGGAGGAGAAGATCCATATCTGCCGGGTGCTGGCCGAACAGAATATCCCCTATGTGGTGCGGGAGGTCCACCGTACCGCCCCGCACGCCATCACCGCGGAGCGTCCCCGGGACGGCAGCTTTTGTCGCCGGCCGGAGATGGTGACAGCCTACTTTGTGTATGTGCGCAAGGCGGATTTTGCCCCTGCCGTAAAGGCGCTGCAGGCCAAGACAAAGGCATAATCTGCCGCAAGGCAAAAGAAAAAGCCCCCCGACGGGGGCTTTTTTGCGCGGTTATTGCATCAGCTTCTGGCACTGGGGGCAGATGCCCTCCAAAACAAGGTTCATCTGCCGCACCTGAAAGCCGCTGCCCTCCCGCAGAGCGTCCTGCAGCAGCGGCAGGGCTTCGGGGAGTACATCGGTGACGCTGCCGCACTGGGTGCAGTAGGCGTGGGCGTGGTCGACCAGCGTGTGGTCAAAGCGGTCGCTGGCGCCGGGGATGGGCACCTTGAGCAGCCGGCCGTTTTCGCACAGCAGGTTGAGGTTGCGGTAGACGGTGCCGAGGCTCACCTTGGGGTCCTGCGCCCGCACCCGGGCATAGATGGTATCGGCGGTGGGGTGGTCATCGGAATGACGCACGACATCGAGGATCAGTTCTCGCTGGCGGGAATATTTCAAAGGCGGTTCCTCCTTAAATAGTAACAATTATTTGTTCCATTATAGCAGGCGGGAGGGGATTTGTCAATGCAGCGGGAGAAATTGGCAGAGAGGGGGAGGGGGGCGGGGCGCAGCCCCACCGCCGCAGGCGGTGAAAGCAGGCGGAGCCTGCTTTGTTCCGGCGGAGCCGGAACGGGCTGCGCCCGGTTTTGCGGCCCCGGCAAATGCGGCGGAGGGGCAGGGGGGAGCCGCTGCGGGGGCAGGGCAGGGGCTTGCGGCGGGCAGGTGCAGGGGGTAGGTGCGTGGTGGGGCTTGCGGCGGGCAGGTGCAAGGGGCGGGGAGGGCCGCAGGCCGCCCCGGCGCAGCCGGGGCCGGCGGGCTTTGCCCGCCGAAACCGTCCTCCGGACGGTTTGGCCTGCGGCCCCCTGCAAACCCGCCCCTGCAAAAAATCCCCCGACCGCAGTCGGGGGATTTCGCTACCTATTTCGGGATTATTCCTCGGCGGGAGCTTCTTCCTCAACGGGCTCCTCCTCGGGGGCCTCATCCGCCAGCAGCGCCTTGATGGACAGGCTGGCACGATGACGGTCATAGTCCAGCTCGGTGATCTTGGCGTCAACCACCTGGCCGACAGACAGCTTATCGGCAACCTTCTCCACACGCTCACGGGCGATCTGGGAAATGTGGATCAGACCGTCAATGCCGGGGATGATCTGGGCGAACGCACCAAAGGTGGTCACGGACATAATCTTAACGGGAACAACATCGCCGACCTGATACATGGTCTTGATCTTCTCCCAGGGATTGTCCTCGGTCTTTTTGTAGATGAGGGATACGCGGTTATTCTCGCGGTCGATATCCTTAACGGTGACCTCAACGGTATCGCCGATGGAAACAACCTCGGCAGGGCTCTTGACACGCAGCCAGGTCAGGTCGGTCAGGCCGATACGGCCATCCACGCCGCCCAGGTCAACAAAGGCGCCGAAGTTGGTGAGGCTCTTGACCTTGCCGGTGTAAACCTTGCCTACCTCTACCTCGTCCCAGAACTTCTGGGCCAGCTCCTTGCGGGCCTCGCGGGCTACCACGCTGATGGAGCCTACGGCACGGCGGCGCTGACGGTTGGTTTCCAGGATCTTAAAGCTAACTTCCTTGCGCAGCAGGGTGTTCAGGTCGCCGTCGCGGGGAACACCGGTCTGGCTGGCGGGGATGAATACCTTGACGCCGTTGGTGAGAACCAGCACGCCGCCCTTGATGACCTCGGTGACAACGCCGGTGAGGACCTCGCCGGTCTCGCCTGCGTTCATGACCTTCTCGAAGCCGGCTACGGCATCCAGACGGGTCTTGGAGAGCATAGCGGTGCCTTCCACATCGTTTACACGTACCACCATCAGCTCCAGCTCATCGCCGATCTTGACGATGTCCTCGGGCTTGGCGTTGGGGTCGCTGGTCAGCTGATCCAGCGGTACATAACAGGCATGCTTGGTGCCGGCGTCAACAGAAATTTCCGTCGGCTTAATGCCTGTAACAACGGCCGTTACCTTCTCCCCATTATGTATACTTTTGGAGTATTGTTCGAGCAGCTCCCCAAAGTTCATTTCTTCAGTGTTGTTTTCCAATACGCTCATGGAATTTTGAACCTCCTTAATGATACAAGCCGGGGTTGAAGCGCCGGCAGTAATACCGATAAAACGGGCGCCCCGCAGGGCCTCCCGCAAGCGGGGCAGCTCCCCCGCCGTTTCGACCTGCACCGTGGGGCAGCTTCTGCCGCACAGCGCCGCCAGTGCGGTGGTATTGGCACTGTGCCGGCCGCCCACCACGATCATGGCATCAACGGTTTGCGAAAGCGCCTGCGCCTCCTGCTGCCGTTCAATGGTCGCTCTACATATTGTATCAAATACTTTTAGATTTGTACACACTTTTTTTGCTAAAAAAATGATTTTCTCCCATTCTGCCGGTGAAAAAGTGGTCTGCGCCGCCAAAATGGCCGGTGTTTCGCCGGAAAAATCCTCTTTTTCCAGTATTTCAGCCAGTTCCTGCGCCGATGTGAAGGGGAAGGCACGCCCGCGGCAATAGCCCAGAATGCCCTGCACCTCGGGATGATCCCGGCGGCCGGCCAGCAGCAGGGTGCCGTTTGGCGGCACCTCCGCAGCGATTTGATGAAGGCGCTTGACGAAGGGGCAGGTGGCATCCACGATGGGATTGCCCCGGCGTTGCAGGGCGGCGGTGACCTGCGGCGGCACCCCGTGGGAACGGATCACCACCGTCATCCCGGCGGGGGCGTCCTCCGGCCGTTCGATGGCCGCAACGCCCTGCCCGGCCAGCTGCTCCACCACCTGCCTGTTATGGATGAGCTCCCCCAGCGTGCAGGTGGGGGTACGGGCAGCGCACTCCTCGGTGAGCTGCAGCGCCCGGCGCACCCCGAAGCAGAACCCGGCGGTTTTGGCGACGGTCACCTTCATACGGGGGCACCCGTTTTCTGCCGGATATAGGCAAGCATGGCGGCCACCGTCTCCTCGAAATCGAGATGGGTGCTGTCGCACAGCCAGGCGTCCTCGGCCCGGCACAGCGGGGCGGCGGCGCGGTGACTGTCGTCATAGTCCCGCTTTTTTACGGCGGCCAGCACCTCCTCGTAGCTTTCCCCGATGCCCTTGCTGCGCTGCTGCAGCCAGCGGCGGCGGGCACGCTCCTCCGGGGCGGCGGTCAGGTAGATTTTGATGGTGGCATGGGGCAGCACCACCGTACCGATATCCCGCCCGTCCATGATGACATCATACTGCCGGGCAAGGCTGCGCTGCTGCTCCAGCAGGTAGGCGCGCACCTCCGGCAGGGCGGAAACGGCCGATGCGGCGGCGGAGGCCTCCGGCAGACGGATGGCCTCGGAAACGTCCTCGCCGTTTAATAGAATGCGCTGCTCGCCCTCTGCGAACTGCAGGTCGATTTTGACCTGCGGCAGCAGCGGCAGCACCTCGGCGGGGTCGGCGGGATTTTTATGGCGGCGCAGCATATATAGCCCCACCGCCCGGTAAATGGCGCCGGTATCCACATGGAGATAGTGCAGCTCCTCGGCCAGCCGCCGGCAGATGCTGCTTTTGCCGGCTCCTGCCGGCCCGTCGATCGCAATGGAGATCATAGTTTTGCTCCTGTTCTGGGATAGGCCCCTGCAGACCCTCGGCGCCCGCCGCCCCGCGGCGGCAGCCCCCTGCGGGGGGGCTGCCGCCTGCGGGCGCGCCCCCCGCAGGGGGGCGCGCCCGACCGTGCCGGAGGCACGGGACGGGGCGGCGGGCGGGCCGGGACCCTGCACAGACCCGAAATTTCATATCATACCGCGGCGGTGCCGGCCAGGTAGCCGGTGCTCCACGCGATTTGCAGGTTGTAGCCGCCGGTCACGGCGTCCACATCCATCACCTCGCCCGCAAAGGCCAGCCCCTTTACAAGCCGGCTTTGCATGGTGCGGGGGTCGATCTCTTTCACACTCACCCCGCCGGCGGTGATCACCGCCTCCTCGATGGGGCGCAGCGCCTGCGGGGTCAGCGGGAACGCCTTGATCAGCGCCCCCAGCCGCTGCCGGTCCTCCCGGGTCAGCTGATTCACCCGCCGGTCGCCCGGGATGCCGCTTTTCGCCACCACCACCGGGATGAGGGAACGGGGCAGCAGCGCCTCCAGGGCGTTGCCGAAGGCCCGGTTGGGGCTCTCGCCGAAATCCCGCAGCAACCGGGCGTCCAGCTGCTCGGCGGAAAGCCCCGGCTTGCAGTCCACCGTAATGCGGTAGTCGGTAGGATTTTCCATGTAGCTGCTGGCGGTCAGCGCCAGCGGCCCGCTGATGCCGAAATGGGTAAACAGCATCTCGCCCAGCTCGCTGTACAGCACCTTGCCGTTTTTCTTTTGGATGAGGTTCAGCGTCACATTGCGCAGCGAAAGCCCCATCAGTGCCGAAAACTGCTTGTCCGTATTTTCGCATATGATGGGCACCAGTGAGGCCCGCGGCGGGATGATGGTATGTCCCGCGGCCGCCGCCAGCGCATAGCCGCTGCCGTCGCTGCCGGTGGCGGGGTAGCTTTTGCCGCCGGTCGCCAGTATGGTCAGCGGTGCGAAGTATTCCTCGCCCGCCCCGGTGCGCACACCGGTCACGGCGCCGTCCCGCAGCAGCAGCCCGTCCGCCGTCCCCTGTGTGATCTGCACCCCGCCCTGCCGGGCAAACCGCACCAGCGCATCGGCAATATCCATCGCACGGTCGCTTACCGGGAATACCCGGTTGCCCCGCTCGGTTTTCAGCGGAACGCCCAGCCCCTCAAAGCAGGCCATGGCGTCCTGCGGGGTCATGGCATAGACGGCACTCATCAAAAAGCGGGGGTTGCGCCGCACCGCCGCTATGAATTCCTGCGGGGTGCAGTTGTTGGTCACATTGCAGCGGCCCTTGCCGGTCACCAGTATTTTTCGCGCGGGACGCTCCCGCTTTTCCAGTACCAGCACCCGCAGGCCGTTTTTGGCGGCCCAGCCGGCCGCAAACAGTCCCGCCGCGCCGCCGCCCACTACAATGCGGTCAAATTCGTTTCTCATGGGGCAGAATGGATCTCCTCGTTTTTCTCGTAAACGTCATACTCGCTCCAGATGCGTTCCAGCATGGCGTAGGTGTTGCTGGTCTCGTGCTTTTTGCGCAGCCCCACCGCCACAATAATGGCATTGAGCAGGCTCATGGGCGCCACCAGCGAATCGACAAAGGACGCCATTTCGCTGCGGGCCAGCAGCACGTGGTTGGACATCCCGGCCAGCGGCGCACTGGTGGAATCGGTGATGCCGATGATGCAGGCACCCTGCTTTTTGGCATAGTGCACCGCCTTCAGCGTCCGCTGGGAATAGCGGGGGAAGCTGATGGCGATGAGCACGTCGTTCGGCCCGATCCGCAGCATCTGCTCGAAGGTCTCGCCCTGCGCCGCCCCGACGTTCACCACGTCCTCGAAGATGTGGTTGAAGTAGAAGGACAAAAATCCCGCCAGGACCCCGGAGGAGCGCAGCCCCAAAATGTAGATGCGCCGGGCGCCGATGATGGAATCGATGACGGTATCGAAGTCCTTGGGGTCGATCTCCTCCTGCGTGCGGCGGATCTTATCGGCATCGGAGGACATGACCCGGTGCAGCACATCCACCCCGCCGGAGAGCTGTTCATCGATGATCTCCATGCGCTGGACGGTGGTGAGCCGGTTGCGGATGATATCCTGCAGGGATTTTTGCAGCTGGGGATAGCCCTCGAAGCCCAGCTCGGCGGCAAACCGCACCACGGTGGATTCGCTGACGCCCACCGTTTCGCCCAGCTTGGCGGCGGTCATAAAGGCGGCTTTATCGTAGTGCTCCAGGATAAACGCGCCGATGCGCCGTTGCCCCTTGGAGAAGCCTTTCATTTCATCGCTGATCAGCTGAAGCAGGTCCTGTGTCATGGCCGGTCCCTCTTTTCGATAAAGTATTCCCCTTTATCATAGCGAAGTGCGGCCGGAAAATCAAGTCTTTTGGGGCAAAAAACGCAAGACGAAAAAATTTATCCTGCGTTTTCACGGGGGTTTTAGGCCGTCCGGCAGGAAAAATGCCCGAAAATTGAATGACGGCGGACGATTTGCAGGAGAACCGCCGCGTTTGCAAGTTCCCCTGCACTTCCCGGGGAGAGGGCCTGCCCTCGGCAGGCAGCTGCGTGGGGGCAGGGGCAAGCGGCGGGTCGGTGCCCCGTTTACAGCCCGTACAAGGCGCAGGAAGCCGGCCGCAGGCCCCCGCTGCGCAGCAGCGGGGGGCGCCCCTGCGGGGCGCCCTGCCCGGGCGAAGCCCGGGCGGCCTGCGGCCGCATTTTCCCCCTGCACCAACCCGCCCAAAGGGGAGAAGCCCTACCCCCTCGCACCCAGCAGCAGCGGCTGCAGCTGCTCGCCCCGCAGGGCAGCCTCCAGCGTGGCGCCGGTCAGCGAAAGCTCGGCGCAGAGGCTGGTCGGCTTTTTCAGGGGGTCATCCTGCCCGAAGGGCACAAAATAGTAGTTCTTCCGGCACAGCAGTGCCCCCAGCCCGGCCGCACTGCCGCTTAATCCATCGTTGGTGGAAACCGCCAGCACCACCGGCCGGTCGCCCCGCAGGTGTGCCTTCACCGCCATCGTCACCGGCGTATCGGTGATGCCGTTGGCGAGCTTCCCCAGTGTGTTGCCGGTGCAGGGCGCCACCAGCAGGATATCCAGCAGCTTCCGGGGGCCGATGGGCTCCACCTGCGGCACCGTGTGCCAGATGGGCCGTCCGCACAGACCCTCCACCCGGTCCCGCCACTGCTCCGCCGCCCCGAAGCGGGTGTCGGTTTCGTAGGTGAAGGGCGACATGATGGGCTGGATCTCCCACCCGGCGGCAGCCAGCTCCGCCATCGTTTTCAGGGTGCGTTCCAGCGTGCAAAAGGAACCGCAAAGTGCAAAACCAAGTTTCTTTCCGTTCACCGTTCATTCCTCCCAGTCCGGCAGGGTCGGTATCACCTGCCCCAAATATTCTCCGGCGGTGCGGGGCGCTGCCTTTCCCGGCAGACCGGGCGCAGCACGGTACCGCAGCCCCAGCGCCTCGGCCTCGGCGGGATCGCAGCAGCCGGGCGCACTGGCCAGCTCCACCAGTAAGGCCTCCGGCGGCAGCTTTTGCAGCAGCGGCCGGGGCAATACGGCAGCAGGTACGGTATTAAAAACGACTTCGCAGCCGTCCAGAGCAGGGGAAAGCCGCCCGATCTCGCAGGGGGTGTATCCATCCGCATAAATGCGTGCCAGCTGTTCCCGGCGGCGGGCGGCAGCGGTTACCTCCGCCCCCAATGCCCCCAGCCGGCGGCACAGGGCACTGCCGCAGCGTCCGTAGCCCAGCACCAGGCACCGGGTACGGAACAGGGTGGTATTCTGCTCCCGCATGGCCAGCGCCACCGCCCCCTCCGCCGTCGCTATGGCATTAAGCTCCTGCAGCTCCGGCAGCGCCAGCAGGTCGGTGTAGGTAAAATGCCGCCGCTTTACGATTTCCGGGCAGTCCGGGGGCAGCCTGCCGCCCAGTACCGCAGCGCCCTCCGGCAGCAGCTCCAGACATTCCGCCAACGGATAGCGATCCGGCACCGTGGGGGTGCGCAGCAGCCCATCCGCCCCCGCCGTAGGGATGGACAGAATGACACGGTCGCTGTGCGGCAGAACGGTCTGCGGCGGCTCGCAGGGGGGCAGCTTACGGCGCAGCGGGGCAGGGGGCAAAAGCCCCGCCAGCCGCAGGGCATAGCCCTTTTGCCGCAGGCATTCCGCCAGCCATGCCATCCGTTCGTCCCCGCCCAATATCGTTACAGTCCGTTTCATCGGCAGTCACCACTTTTCTATGTGTCAATGGGTCGGCGGGAGGGCCTCCCGCTGCACCATCCTATTCCGCCCCTCCCCCCGTGGTGCAAAAAAGCGCCCGGTGGGGGCGCTATCCTATTATAAATAGGGCAGGTGCTTTTCCGGGGTGGGGCAGGGGACGCTTTCCCTTTTTACAGCCTGTGCAGGGCGCAGGGGGCCGGCCGCAGGCCCCCCGCTGCTCCGCAGCGGGGGGCGCCCCTCCGGGGCGCCCTGCCCGGGCTTCGCCCGGGCGGCCTGCGGCCGTATCTATCCCCCTGCACCAACTCTCCCAAAGGGCAAAAGCCTGCCCCCACCATCTGTATCAACCCTCACCCCGTCAGCTCGGCCAGCACCTCCTCCAAATGGGTCGGGGTCACCCCCTCCTCCGCCAAAAACTCCAGCAGCAGCTCCCCCGCCCGACGGCTCCCCGTCACGCAGGGCAGCCGCCGCAGCTGGTCCCCCCGCAAATGCCGACCCTCCACGCAGCACAGCAGACCGTAGCACCTCTCCCGCCCGCAGCGCTCCTCCAGCAGGGCGTAGCGCACCCGGCACCGCTCCCCCTCCTCACCGGCCATTTCCCGGTGCAGCGATAAAACCTCCATCTTATGTACCTCCTTCGTCACAAAACAATGGGTGTAATTCCATTATAAATGACCGGAGCGCCGCCGCCCACCTGTGGATTACTGGAAATACCTTTAGACGGATTTCCTTGCCATTTTGGATAACTTTTGCCAACTCCGTTTGTGAAATAGGTAGATTTTCCAAAAGACCATTCCATTCCGGTGCAAAATTTGGTATGATGACCTTGCCAAGTCTAAAGAGAGAAGGGAAGGGCTATGATAGGGCACCGCTTGTATCTGCTTCGCAAGGCAGCGGGACTGTCACAAGCCGAGCTGGGAGATATGCTGTCGGTATCGCACCACACTATATGCTCCTACGAAAAGGACAAAAGCGACCCCAGCGACGCCACCAAGGTCTGGCTTGCCAGGCATTTTCAAACTACCGTGGACTACCTGGTGGGATTGTCGGATGAACCGCATCCCGGAACGGCTGCTCCGTCCGGTCATTTGCTCCCCATACCGGAGAGCCTGACCGAGGAGCAGTGTATTATGGTTCGTGATTATGCCGCTTTTCTTGCCGAACGCAACGGATAGGCTCGCATCCGTCGGCCACATAGGGAGCTGCCGCTTTCCCCGCCGGGAGGGCGGCACTTTTCTATTGCATTTTTCCGGCGCGGCAGGCTTGCACCTTTTTTCTTTTGCGGTATAATGGGGGTATCCGCAAGCCGCAGGGGGACGGCCGCAGGCCCCCGCCTTCGGCGGGTCGGCGGGCTGCGCCCGCCGGTTTCGGCTGCGCCGAAACGGCCTGCGGCCGTCCCGCCCCTTTCCCCCGCAAGCCCCCAAAATCCACCCGAAAAGAGGTCCCTCATGAAAATCGTCCTCATCATCCTGCTTGTCATAGCGCTGCTGTTCCTGCTCCTTCTGCTGCTCCTGCGCCCGGATGGCGCCGCAAAAAAGAAAATGGCGCCCTTCGTCGGCCGCCGCTATGCCCACCGCGGGCTGCACTGCGTCGAAGACGGCATCCCCGAAAACAGCCTGCCCGCCTTCCGCCGCGCCGTGGAGGCCGGCTATGGCATCGAGCTGGATCTCCACCTCACCACCGACGGCCAACTGGTCGTTTTCCACGATGACACCCTCGACCGGGTCTGCGGCGTCAGCGGCCGGGTGGATGAAAGCTCCTACCCCGAATTGCAGCAGCTCCGCCTCTCCGGCACCGATGAAACCATCCCGCTGTTCTCGCAGGTGCTGGAGGTCGTCGCCGGAAAGATCCCGATGATCGTCGAGGTGAAATACCAGAAAAACTACCCCGACCTCTGCGAAAAAATGATGGCCATGCTCGCCGATTACCCCGGCCTTTACTGCGTCGAAAGCTTCCATCCGCAGGTCATCATCTGGATGAAAAAGCACGCCCCCGCCGTGGCCCGCGGCCTGCTCTCCGACCGCTACACCGAGGGCGAGGGTAACATGACCAAAAATTCCATCGGCACATGGGGCTCGCAGCAGCTTTTGTTCAATTGGCTCGCCGCCCCCGATTTCATCGCCTACAATTACCTCACCGCCGCCCGCACCCGCACCCTGTCCCTCACCCGCAAGGTCTGGCACACCCCCTGCGTCGCGTGGACGGTCCGGGACGAAAAAAAGGAGCCGCTGGCCCTTGCCCGCTTCGACGCCGTCATCTTCGAGCGCTACCGCCCCGAGCCCTACATCCGGCAGCAGTAACCGCCCGCACCCAAAGCCCCCACGGGGGCTTTTTCTTTTCCCCGTAAGGCGCTGCCCGCCGCCCGCAGGGCACGGTTTTCTTTTTGCCTTCCGGCAGATGGGCATGACACAGTTTCTTCTCGCCTTCGGCGGGATACTTCCTCGGCAAATCGCAGTCCCGCACCCGCGCACCGCGACCCGTTAGGTAATAGTGGGATATCGCCTTACGGCGGCGCAAGTTTTATATTAGGTTTTAATCTGTACGCCTGCCGGCGGGGCGTTACTTTTCTGTGAAGAAAAGTAACCAAAAGTCATTTAGGGCTGCGCCCTAAAAACCCACGCACCGGAACGCCCGCCCGGAAAACCAAAGGGCGGTTTCCCGGATCGTGGGCTAAACGGTGCTTATAAGGTATCGCAGATGCATCTGCCCCCTCCCGGCCTCCCCCGCTTCGGGGGAGGGGAACGCCCTCCTTTTCCGTGCAAACCGCCAGCCCCGCTAACCATAACCATGGGTTAGCGGCTTGGCACCTTGCAAGCCGCAAATTAGAAAGTATTTAGTTACTTCCCCCATAGTTCCCCTCCTCGGAGGAGGGGACAGGGGTGGTGGTTCGCCGTTCTGCGCTCCAGCGCAGCGGCGATAAAAATGCGCCGCAGGCTCTTTTTAAGCCCATCTG
>SFFJ01000012.1 GCA_004557855.1 Oscillospiraceae bacterium | reverse complement strand
CGGGGTCAGCGAAAAAGTCACCTTTACCGAGGAAACGCTGGTTGCCGGCGGCATCAAGTCGCCCTACTATTACTTCGCCTTTGAAAGTGCCTCTGCTCGCTGGACCTACAAAATCGACGCGGTTTTGGGTGTGATCATGGATAAGACCTGCGATAAGATCATTCCCCCTGCCCCGGAGTTTATCGGCTTGGAAAAGGCAAAGCAGATCGCGTTAGAGGAGGCGGGGCTGGATGAGACGGCGCAAAAAATCGTGTTCACCCGAGAGGAGCTGAGCCGCAATCAGGGCAAGCCTTGCTACATTCTGGAGTTCTACACGGCCGAATGCGCTTATTACTACAAGGTCGATGCGGTATCCGGTGAGATCATCGGCAAGAAAATCGAATGGTTTTTGCGGCGGGAGCCCGAGGTGTCCCCAAATGCCGATACAGAACAGCGCAGGGGCAGCTGAACGAACATAGCTCATATGCAAGCCAAAGCGGGCAGGCACAAAACTGTGCTTGCCCGCTCATGCATATAAATGACTGATTAGTTATTCCCGGATGAACAACCCCACCGTCTCGCAATGTGCCGTGCGGGGGAAAAGATCCACGGGGCGGTAGCATTGCAGGATATACCCCATATCCCGCAGGGCGGCGGCATCCCGTGCCATAGTGGCGGGGTTACAGCTTACCATCACGATGCGCCCGGGCGCCATTTGAACGACAGCCTGAAGCGTCACATTGCCGCAGCCCTTACGGGGCGGGTCAAGCACGACCACATCCGGCCGCAACCCGCGCGCAGCAAGGATAGTAGCGGCACGCCCGGCGTCCCCGCAGATGAATTCTGCATCGGTCACACCGGCACGACGGGCGTTTTCCCTGGCATTTTCCACGGCGCCGGGCACCACCTCCACACCGATGAGCTTTTGCCCCGGACGCACCATCGAAAGCCCGATGGTACCGGCTCCGCAATAGAGGTCAAGCAGCGTTTCTTCGGGCTTTAGGCCGGCCAGTCGTGCGGCTTCCCGGTAAAGTTGCTCGGCAGCATCATGGTTGACCTGATAAAAGCTGTTTGGGGAAAGCGAAACAGAGATCCCGCAAAGGGTATCCTGTAAAGTGCCGGGCCCTGCCAGCACCGTCTGTTCTTTCCCGAGGATCACATTATCCCGCCGGGTGTTGTGATTAAGGATTACGGTGGAAACCTTGGGGAAGGCCTCCTGCACCTGCCGGGCAAATTCATCGGCATCGGGCAGCCGGCTGCCGTTTATGATGAGACACAGCATGACCCTTCCGTCGATAGCCGCCTGCCGCAGATAAAGATGCCGCAGCAGCCCCTTGCCGGTTCCTTCATCATAGACGGTGATACCGTGTCCATCGGCATAGCGGCACACACATCCGGCAATCTCGCTGAACAGAGCAGGCTGGAGGGGACAATCCCTGCAGGGGATAACGGTATGGCTGCGCGGCGCAAAAAAGCCGGTATAGCAGCCGTTTTCATTCCTGCCAAAGGGGAACTGCGCCTTATTACGGTAACGGTCATGGCAAGGGGAGGGTAGGATCGGCAGCGGTTCCATCTCATAGCCGCCGATGCGCTTCATCGCATCCCGTACCCAGCCTGTTTTTTCCCGCAGCTCGGCCTCATAGGTGATGTGCCGCAGGCTGCACCCGCCACAGCGCTTGTAGCAGGCGCAGTCCGCAGGGATACGGTCGGGGGAGGGGACAAGGAGCTCCTCAATGATGCCGTAGCAGTAGCTTTTCTGCACCTTTACGATGCGTACCTTCAATTCATCACCGGCAGCTGTCATCGGCACAAAAACGGCGATGCCGTCTGCATGCCCTACACCGCTGCCTTCCCCGGTGACAGACTCTATTTTCAGTGGAATAATATCATTTTTCTTAAACATAAAGCTCTCCTTTTCGGGCTGCCATGCCCCCATTATAGCATCCCGGTGCCGGTTTGGGAATAACCGAACGCAAAAAGGCTTTCCATCCGGGCTGCCCTGTGCTATAATATTTTGGCTGTCTTTCGGGAAGGAGGGAGGTCTGATGCAGGTATCGCTGCATGATGTAACCAAAAGCTTTGGCAGTGAGGTTATTTTCAGCGGTGTAACCGCAAAAATAGAAGATCATGACCGGATCGGTCTGGTCGGCCCCAACGGTACCGGCAAGACCACCCTTTTGCGGGTCATCTGCGGCGAACTGGAGCCGGACGACGGCCCCGGCGAGATCGCCAGAGGGTCCGATCTTTCCATCGGTTATCAAAAGCAGAACTGCGGACTGACCTTTGAGGGAACCATTTGGCAGGAGATGCAGTCGGTTTTTGCCGATGTATATGCGCTGGAGCGCCGCATGAAGGAGCTTCAGGGGCAGATGGTGGCGGGTGATAGCCCGGCACTGGCCGAGGAGTACCGCCGCACCGAGGACGCTTTTCTTGCGCGGGACGGCTATCAAATCGAAGTTAAAATAAAAACGGTGCTTACCGGCATGGGCTTTGCCGAGCACGGCTTTGATAAATGTGTGGATAAGCTCTCCGGCGGAGAGCAGACCCGGCTTGCGATCGCCAAGCTGCTGCTGGAGGCTCCCAGTCTGCTTATTTTGGATGAGCCCACCAACCACCTTGATTTTGCCACCTTAAACTGGCTGGAGGACTACCTTTCCGGCTATAAGGGGGCCTTGCTGGTGGTTTCGCACGACCGCTACTTCCTTGATAAGCTCTGCAATAAGATTTGGGAGCTGGAGGACGCCGTCCTGTGGGAATATAAGGGCAACTATACCGCCTATACCAAGCAGCGGGAAGAGCAGGACGCCCGCCAGAAAAAGCTGTATGAACAGCAGCAGGCGGAGCGTGCCAAGCTTGAAGATTATGTTGCCCGCAATCTGGTGCGTGCCTCTACGACGAAAATGGCACAGTCCCGGCAGAAGATGCTGGAGCGGCTGGAGCCGGTAGGGAAGCCCCGCCGCCGCTTAAAGCCGCCAAAAATCCGCCTGGAATTTGAAACCGAGCCGGTCAAGGATGTTCTGACCGTCGAAAACCTTACCATTGCGGTGGGCAGCGGGGAAAAGGAACGGGTGCTGCTTTCCGACGCCGAATTCAATATCCAACGCGGCGATAAGGTCGCCATTATCGGGCCGAACGGCAGCGGAAAAACCACCCTGCTGCGTGCCCTGCTTTCCGCCCAACCGCCCGTAACGGGCAGAATTTCCTGGGGACGCGGTGTTAAACGCAGCTACTACGATCAGGGAAGCGACCACCTTGACCAGTCCCTTACCGTCATGGATACCATGTGGAAGGCCTATCCCCGGATGTACGAAACACCCCTGCGCACCGCATTGGGCGCCATGGGGCTTACCGGGGAGGACGCCTACCGTCTGGTCGGACAGCTTTCCGGCGGAGAACGGGCAAGATTAAAGCTGGCGATGATATGCCTTGCGGGCAGCAACGTATTGGTACTGGATGAACCCACCAACCATCTTGACCTTCCCTCCAAGGAGGTTTTGCAGCAGGCACTTTCGGAATACGAGGGCACGTTGATTATCGTATCGCACGACCGTTACCTGCTGGACCGTGTCCCGAACCGGATCTTTGCCATCGAAAACGGCAAACTCACGCAGTATAAGGGCGGCTACGGCGATTATCTCAAGGCCAGGGCAGAGCAGGGAAGCGAAAAAGCCGCCCCCGCCCACACCAAGACCGACAGCGAGCAGAAAAAGCAATACAACCGCGGCAAGGAGCAGCGCCGGGAGGATGCACGTCGCCGCAAGGAATATGCCGAAGCGGAAGCGCTCATCCATACGCTGGAGGAGGAGCTGGAGGCGGCAAAGGCCGAAATGTCGCTGGACAGTGTGCAGAATGATTATCAGCGGCTGCAGGAGCTCTGCACCCTTATTGAGGAGAAGCAGCAGCTTCTGGATGCAACGCTCGACCGCTGGCTCATCATCAGCGAGGAGCTGGGAAATCTATAAAAAATGGGCTGCCGGCTTTGTGCCGACAGCTCACTTTTTATGTGTCTTGATTTTTTTGCAATTCACGGTATTTCCCGTCCGCCGCTTCATAGATGGCATCATAATCGGCGTGCATCATTTCGGTAAGCGGTGTGGCCGCCGTATAGCGTACACAGGTGCCGCAGTCGGTGCTGAGCGACCGGGGAACCGGTGCCATTCTGGCATCGATCCCAGCCTTCATCATGGTACGGGCGGTGCATTGGGCGGAAAAATGGGTGTGAAAGGTTGCAACATAACTGTTCATGTTATTTGGTCAGGGTCAGGGTGAAATCCTCACCGTCCGCCTTTACATCAACACGGTAGCCCTGGCTGCCCGCAAAACGGGTCACATTCTCCACGGCACACTGGTTATCCACCAGTACGGTCATCTCGGCGGGGTTGGATTTTTTTACTTCCTTTTGCACCATGACTACGGGCATGGGGCAAGCCAATCCTCTTGCGTCTACCATTTTTATGCCTCCTTTGCAATATTGCGGAAGGATACAACGGCTACTACCACAAAGCCAATGATCACAGCGATCATACCGTTCTGGGTGGGGCCGTTAGCGGAAGAAGCCAAACCGAAGTTGTGGCACAGGGCAGCACCGACCATCATACCCAGTACGGTGATGGTACTATCCGCGCTGCCTTCACCGGCCAGTACGAGCTGACGCAGCGGGCAGCCGCCCAGCAGTACGGAGCCCCAGCCTACCAGAGCCATACCCAGAGCATTCCACAGACCGTCGGTGTGGGCGATGGGCTGACCGGCAAAGCCAAAGTTGAGGTTGCCGGTGATTAGGTTGCCGATCACAACGGCGACAATAACGGCGATAAAGCCATACAGCAGCTTGAAATCCTTGAACATCATAGCGTCACGGATGCCGCCGACGGTGCACAGGCGGGAACGCTGGGCCAAAGCACCGACGATCAGACCGACGATCAGCGCAACGGCGATGGGAGCGTGCTTGCTGCCGGGACCCTCGGTGGAGAAGTGAATGAAGGAGGGAGCAGCAACCAGCAGGATGAAGAATGCAATAACGATAGCAGGCATAACGCTGCCCTCGAGGGAGCCGAGCGTGTAGGCGCGCTTCATGGTAAAGCCCTTCTTGAGGAACAGGGTTCCGACGAAGATACCGACAACAAAGCCCACCAGACCGACGATGGCGTTCAGGTCACCGCCGCCGATACGGATCATCATACGCAGCGGGCAGCCCAGGAAAACCAGTGCGCCGATCATGACGAACATACCCAGGACAAAGCGCAGGGCAGGGGAGGAGCCGCCGCGGCCCTTGAACTCCTTAAAGCCCAGAGCGGCGATGAGGGAACCCAGTACGATGCCGATGATCTCGGGACGGATGTACTGTACTGCAGCAGCGGAGTGCAGGCCGAGGGCGCCGGACGTATCACGCAGGAAGCAGGCGATACAGAAGCCCATGTTGCCGGGATTGCCCAGTGCGGTCAGCAGTACGGCGGCAGCGCCTACCACCAGACCGGCAGCGACCACCAGCCAGTTTACTTTTTTCATGGTATTAACCTCTCTTTGGTGAATATTTGATAAACGATTTGTCATACGTTTATCATCATATAGAATAACGAAGTGGCGAATAAAAGTCAATATCCCCCGCAGCCTGTCGAATAAATAATCGCCTACGCAATATACTGTTCGCCATACCCGAACTTCATTTCTATTAAATGTAAAAAAGAAGCCCGCAGGGGGGGCTCCTTTTTAACGGTTATTTTGGGGCGTTCTCTTTTTTGCGGGGAGGATAGAGTTTTATGCAATGATCCAGCTCGATTGCTTTGTTCATCTGCTCCTTGGCATAGCTGCTGGCTTCGCCCCACAGGGTAAAGTGCGCATCGCACCGGTTCTGCCGGAAGTTATCGCATTGAAGCTCTGCATACCGGGGGCCGCATTCCGGGCATTTTACCTGCCCAATAAAATGCTTATCATCCAACGCAAACCAGCAGGGCAGCCGCAGCCGGCGCCCGCAGGTGGGGCAGGTAAAGGCCACATTCTGCTCCATCCGGATGGCCTTTTTCACACTGTACATCAGCGGTAGTTTTGGTTTTTTCGGCTTTACCAGTGTGTTTTTCAGTGCGTCCAGCTCCTCGGTGGTGGGCAGCGGGCCATAGCGCTCGGTCAGTGCGCGTCCTATGGCGGCGGTGAACTGCGCATCGCAGTAGGCATCGTGGTAGGCCTGATCTTCCGGTTCCGGCAGTTCCATCGCCTCCACGGCGGTTTTCAGCGCATAGTTACGGATGCTCTTTTCCGTCCGATAAGAATAAGCCATCTGCACATCATAGCGGTTCAGCCGCTTTGGCACCTCCATGCCGATATGCGCAAGATTTTTCTCCAGCACGCCAAAGTCGTTTCCGCTCCATGCGATCAGTGTATCGCAGTCGCCGCACCAGTCAAAAAACGCCTTTGCCACGGCTTGCAGCGGCTCCTCGTTTTGCAGGTCCTTCATGGTGATGGAAAGGATCTTTTGGATATACGGGTTCATTTTCCGGTAGATGGCCGGGCGGATCAACCGCCGGAAGCCATCGATCTCCCGATATTCCTCATCGGTTTTCACGGCGCCTATCTCAATGATCTCATCAAAGCTGTTGCCGTCCAGGAAGCCGGTATTCCATTCCAGGTCAAAAAATACTTTATTCAATGGGCTTGCTCCTTACAATTAGGGTACTGCCCCTTATTTTAGCGTATTTTACACCAAAAGAAAAGTATTCCGCCGGTTTTCTTTTCGATATTTCTTCGATTCGGCTTTCCGCTTGACAAATCACGTTATATCAGTACAATGGTTGGTGATTCGGGGAGGAGCCCCAAATATTCCCCGATCATTAGGAGAAAGCAAAGATGGAAAGAAAGTTATTTTGTCAAATCAGCCCCTTTTGCTACCGCATTTCGGTGGAAAAGGAGATTTTTTTGCGCAATCTGCGGGACCTGTTTTCCTCGGTACGCTTTGCAGAGCGTCGTGAAACAGAACCGCTGCCGGCGCTTATTAAGGGGCACCGTTCTCCCATGCTGCGGCAGCTCAATGGCGTAGATATGCAGCTCCAGCAGAATAAGGAAACCAACCTCCGCCTTTCCGGCGCGCGCATCAACGGGATCGTCATCGAACCGGGCGAGACCTTTTCCTTTTGGCATACCGTAGGCAGAACAACGGCGAAAAAAGGCTATCTGCCGGGGCTTACCATCGGCGCCGGGCGCCTGGGTGCCGATACCGGCGGCGGGCTGTGCCAGATGGCAAATCTCATCCATTGGATGGTGCTGAACAGCCCCTTGACCGTCACCGAGCTTCACCACCATACCGACGCCCTGTTCCCGGATAGCGGGCGGCGGGTGCCGTTCGGCACGGGCACCAGCATCTTTTATAAAAATGTAGATTACCGCTTTCGCAATGATACCGATACCCCGGTGCAGCTGCTCATCTGGCAGGAGGAACACGACCTGTGCGGTGAGCTGCGGGCGGGGCACTCCTTCCCGTACCGCTGGCGTATCGTGGAGGAGGATCACCACTTCAAACGGGAGCAGGACGGTAACTACTACCGCTGCAGCCGCATTTATCGGCTCAAAATGGACTGTGAAGGTAACGAGCTTGATAGAGAATTGCTGCTTGTAAACCATTCTAAAGTGATGTATGACCCCGCACTCATCCCGCCGGAGCAGCTCCGGGAGGAACAGCCATGTTGAGAGAACGGAGCTTTTTCCATCGGGGCGGCATTTGCTGCTGTATGGGGGAACAGGCTCTCGGTTGGGAGGAGCTGCACGGCCGGGCGGCTGCTTTGGCAGCGGTGCTGGCCGGGGGCAGCGGCCCCGTTTTGCTCTACGGCCCCAAATCCCCCGATTATCTGATCGCCTTGGTGGGCTGTCTTTGGGCGGGCAGGCCGTATATCCCGGCCGGGCCGCATCTGCCGGCGCTTCGGGTCGCCGCTATGGTGCGGCAGTCCGGTGCAAAAACAGCGGTTTGCATCACCCCGCTGCCCCAAGACGCTACGGCGGGTTTGACCTGCATCCGGCTGCCGCAGCAGGGCGGGGAGGACTATACCCTGCCGCCTGTTTCCGGGGATGACGTCGCCTATATCCTGTTTACCTCCGGCAGCACCGGCACACCAAAGGGCGTGATGGTCACCTACGCCAATCTGGATCATTTTATCGAATGGTTCACCGGCCGGCCTGCGATTGCGGGGCTTTACCCCCACGCCGTTCTTAATCAGGCGCAGTTTTCCTTTGACCTTTCGGTCGCCGATTTGACCTACGCCCTTTTTACCGGCTGCACCCTGGAGCTTCCCGTCGAAGATACCCCGATTCATGCCATGGGCAGCCGGGCGGAGCTGGCTGTGATGACCCCGTCCTTTGCAGACTGCTGCCTGCTGGAGGAGCAGTTTACCGCCAAAAACCTGCCCTGCCTGCAAACCGTATTTTTCTGCGGGGAGCCGCTGCGGGGCAGTACGGTGCGGCGGTTATGGCAGCGTTTTCCGGGGCTTCGTGTCATCAATGCCTACGGCCCCACCGAGGCCACTTGTGCCGTCACCTCGGCGGAGATCACCCCGGCGCTGGCGCAGCAGGAGGCTCTGCCCATCGGCCATGATGGGGGAGAGGCGGTCGAGGTTTTACTGGATCAGGATGGCCGCATCACCCTGCAAGGGAAAAGCGTTGCCGTAGGGTATCTCGGCGGGAAACGCTTTTCAGACCGATTCCCGACAGGCGATTTAGGCCGGCTCGAAAACGGCCTGCTGTGGTATATTGGCCGCTGTGATGACCAGATCAAATACAAGGGCTACCGCATCGAGCCAGGCGATATCGAAGCGGCTATGACGGCACTGCCGGGGGTACGGCAGGCGGTCGTACTGCCCCGGAAGGACCGCTTCGGTCGGGTTATTTCGCTGCGGGCGCTGGCCGCCGCGGAGGACAATGTACGGGAGGATGATCTCCGCCGCAGCCTGCGGCAAACCCTGCCGGACTACATGATCCCGCGGCAGATCGCCTTTTGCGCCGCACTGCCCATCACGACTAACGGCAAAACCGACCGCAGTCAGGCCATGCAAATGGCAGATGCGCTATGGGAAAATAACGGAACACTTTAACGGAGGGATGACACATATGACAAAGGATAAGCTGCTGCAAAGCCTGTGCAAGGCCTGTGACAGGCCGCTTAATTGGGACACCGAGCTTTTGCAAAGCGGATATCTTGATTCGCTGGCGATGGTTCTGCTGGAGGAGGAAATGGAGCTGGCCGGGGAGCGCTTCTCGGTGGCAAGAATACCGCATGATGCACTGGCGACCCCGCAGGCGCTTTGGGATTGGTACAGCACCGGAACATACAAATAAGACGCCGGCATAGGGCGATCGACTGCTGCGGATGATTTGACAGGCAACCTGTGATGTGCTAAAATCATCGGGTTATATCAGAAGGGGAGTGACGGTATGTCAATCATCGAGCTGCTGCTCATCGGCATCGGTCTTTCTATGGATGCATTTGCGGTGGCCATCTGTAAGGGGCTTGCCATGCGGCACATCAATTACCGCCACACCCTGATCATTGCGCTGTCGTTCGGTGGCTTTCAGGCGCTCATGCCCTTTATCGGGTGGCTGCTGGGCAGTCGCTTTGCACGGTATATCACCCGGTACGATCATTGGATCGCCTTTCTTCTCCTGCTGTTCATCGGCGGGAAGATGATATGGGACACCCTGCACGAGGGGGACGGGGATGATATAGATTTTGCGGGCGAACGGCTGGATATCAAGGAGCTGCTGCTGATGGCGGTAGCGACCAGCATCGATGCGCTGGCGATGGGTATTACCTTTGCATTTCTTTCGGTCAACGTTGGCGTTGCCTGCGGGATCATCGGTGTTACGAACTTTCTCATTTCGACGCTGGGCGTGTTTATCGGCAACCGTTTCGGGGCAAAATACAAAAACAAGGCCTCCATGACCGGCGGCATCATCCTTATCCTCATCGGCTTTAAGGTCTTACTGGAGCATTTGGGCGTTTTGGGGTAAAATTTTCCTCGGAACACATTGACAAATTCTCCGCAACATACTATAATGACCCCGTAAAAGGGAGTAGTTTGCGCAGTTCTTCTGCGTTGGGCGGTGTCGTCATCCCGGCGCCTCGGCGCTCGTACCGTCCATAGACACGCTGTGTTTAGAACAAGACTTTTACAAAGGCTCTTTTGAGGTCTTTGTAAGAGTCTTTTTGTTTAGAATAACCGCAAATACAATGTACGAGGTGACTGACTATGATTTTCGATGAAATCGGCAGCCTGTTTATTAATGCGGCGGCATTAAGCGACTGGCGCTACTGGGTCATGTGGCTCATCGGCGGCCTGCTCATTTATCTGGCAATCGCCAAGGATATGGAGCCGACGCTTTTGCTGCCGCTGGGCTTTGGTACCATTCTGGTCAATATCCCGCTTTCCGGCGCCATTGATCAGGTCGGGGCAAACGGGCAGGTGACCGAGGGCGCGTTATCCACCCTGTTCAATGCCGGTATTGCCAATGAACTGTTCCCGCTGATCCTGTTTATCGGCATCGGCGCCATGATCGACTTCGGCCCGGTTTTAAGCAACCCCAAGTTGATGATCTTCGGTGCAGCGGCGCAGTTCGGTATCTTCCTTACCTTCTGTGCGGCGTCCATGTTCTTCGGCACCAATGACGCTGCCTCCATCGCCGTCATCGGCGCAGCGGATGGCCCTACCTCCATCTTCGTTTCCCAAATGCTCAATTCCAAATATCAGGGTGCCATCATGGTGGCGGCCTATTCCTACATGGCGCTGGTGCCCATCATCCAGCCGCCGGTCATCAAGGCGCTTACCACCCGCAAGGAACGCCTGATCCGCATGCCCTATAAGCAGGTGGAGATCAGCAAAACCACCCGCATCCTGTTCCCGATCATGGTAACCATCGTGGCCGGCATCATCGCCCCCACCTCGGTGGCGCTTATCGGCTTCCTCATGTTCGGCAACCTCATCCGTGAATGCGGCGTGCTCAATTCCTTGAGCGAAACCGCCCAGCACGTACTGGCCAATCTCGTGACCATCTTCCTCGGCATCACCATTGCCGCCAATATGCAGGCGGAGCAGTTCCTCAAACCGGAAACCCTGCTCATCCTCTGTCTTGGTCTGGTGGCGTTCATCTTTGATACCGCCGGCGGCGTGCTGTTTGCAAAATTCCTCAATCTGTTCCTCAAGACCAAGATCAACCCGATGATCGGTGCAGCCGGTATTTCCGCCTTCCCGATGAGCGGCCGTGTGGTGCACAAGCTGGGTCTGGCCGAGGATAAGCAGAACTATCTGCTGATGCAGGCCATCGGCGTGAATGTTTCCGGTCAGATCGCCTCCGTTGTAGCGGGCGGCCTGATCCTGAACTTCTTCCTGTAATAAAGGGGGTAAACAGTATGAACTTTAATCCCGGAGCGTTTATCGGCAATCTCCACTATCTTGTATCGGGCATGCTGGGGATATTCCTTGTTATCGGCATCATTATTATTTTCACCATGCTGCTCAATAAGCTCTTCCGCAAAAAATCCTAAAAAAACATTAAAAAACTCTTTACACTTCGTTTATTGCATCCGGCCGGGGAAAGCGCTATCTTTTAGGTAGGATAGTATGATGGAAAAGGGACGAAGCAATGACAATGACAGACCGTCAAAAGAAGATATGGGGCATTGCCGCCATCATTGCATTGGTGGTATTCACCGGGCTGCTGTGCTGGTTTGTAGGGCGGCCGATGATCCGTTTTGTCTCCGAGCCCGATGAGTTTCGGGAGTGGGTGGACAGCCACGGCATTTGGGGCAGGGTCGCCTTTATCGGCATGGTCATCTTTCAGATCATCGTCGCCATCATTCCCGGCGAGCCGCTGGAAATCGGTGCCGGATATGCCTTCGGTGCGCTGGAGGGCACCATCCTGTGCCTGATCGGCGCAGTACTGGGCGGCGCCATTGTAGTGCTGCTGGTGCGGCGATACGGCATCAGGCTGGTCGAGGTTTTCTTTCCCCGGGAAAAGATCATGTCGTTGCCCTTTATGCAGGATAACCGCCGGCTGGAGCTGCTGGTATTCATCGTTTTTCTGATACCCGGCACCCCGAAAGATCTGTTATGCTATGCGGTGGGGCTTACCACCCTGCGCATGCGTGACTGGCTTTGGATTTCACTGGTGGCAAGAATTCCGAGCATTATAACCTCTACCATCGGCGGGAATGCCCTGGGGGAGCAGAATTATCGTTTTGCGGTTATCGTCTTTGCCATTACGCTGCTTATCAGCCTTTGCGGGATACTGGTGTACCGCCACATCTGCCGCAAGGAAAACAGCGAGCAAAGTAATCCGCCCGTTACGACGGAAAGCCCCCGCAAAGAATAAAATCAGCAAAAATATCGGCCCCACTTTCCTTTTCCGGGAGAGCGGGGCCGCTGTTTTTTGAGTTATCGTACAATGATCTGCCCGAGAACCTCACCGACTTTACCGTGAATGGTAAGAGAGGTCCGGTTATCCATCGGGGTGGGGTCACGGTTGATTAAAACCAGATAGCTGCCGCGGAAATACCGGATCAGCGAAGCCGCCGGGTAAACGGTAAGGGAGGTCCCGGCGATGATCAGCATATCCGCCTCCGAAATATACCGCAGGCTTTCATCGATGGTACGGCTGTCCAGCTGCTCCTCATACAGTACCACATCGGGCTTTATCAGACCGCCGCAGCTGCAGCGGGGGATACCGGTGCTGTTCAGGATCTCCTCGGCGGAATAGCACTTATGACATTTTTGGCAGTAGTTGCGGTGGACGCTCCCATGCAGCTCCAGCACGTTCTTACTGCCGGCCATCTGGTGCAGCCCGTCTATATTCTGTGTCACAACTGCCGAAAGCCTCCCGGCGGCCTCCAGCTCGGCCAGCTTACGGTGGGCGGCGTTGGGGCGGGCGGTCAGGCAGATCATTTTCTGCCGGTAGAAATCAAAGAATTCCGCCGTATGGCTGATAAAAAAGCTATGACTCAAGATGGTTTCGGGCGGATAGTCAAACTTTTGATGGTAAAGCCCATCGACCGAACGGAAATCGGGGATGCCCGACTCTGTGCTTACACCGGCGCCGCCGAAAAACACTATGCGGCGGGAGCCGTCGATCATCTGCTGCAGCTTTTCAATGTCCTTGTCCATGGGGTTTCCTCCTTTTCCGCGCGTAAAAAGCCGCCGGTGGGCGGCTTTTTGCTTACTGCTTCGGCTTGATTTTATCGGGTTTTCGGCGCAGCTTTTCCTTGGTACCGTCCGGCTTTTGAATGTAGGTATGCTCCAGCGTATGCCGCAGGCTTTCCCGCATTTCGGCAATATACTGCCCGCGCAGCTCCATGCGCTCCTTTATCTCCTCATCGGTCAGGTCACGCTCCCGCGAAAGCCTGGAAAGATGACTGATACGATCCAACTTTTTCTGTTCCATAGCGGCTCCTTACTTATTCAAAATCAGATCGATGAGGTGCTGCACGACATCATAGTTAAACTGGTACTTGGCGATGACACAGCCGCCGATGACCAGCCCGATGAAGATCAGCTGCAGCAGCAGCGAGGCAATGCCCAGATTGCGGCGATTGCGGTTATTCCCCCGCCGGAAGGTCCATTTTATGGCGCAGATAAAATTGACGATCGGGATAAATAGCAGGATAAGCGCACCCATAAAAGCACCGACACCCAAAACGGAGGTATCAGGCGGAGACTTGCGGGGCTTTTCCGGTTCCTCGGCCGGCTGCGGGGCAGGGGGCTGCGGTGCTTCGACCGCCTCGGTATGCTCCTCCGTCCCGGCCATTACCGCTGCGGGAATATCGGAAAGAAGCTCGTCCTGTTCATTTTCCGGGGGAGTGAAATTCAGCTGTTCATCCATAATGGGACGCTCCTTTTATTGCAGTTTTGCGCCGCACTTTGTACAAAAGGCAGCACCGGGCTGTGCGGACTCGCCGCAGGCGGGACACTTCACAGATGCAGTACCTTCTTCTGCGGGGGCTTCCTCGGTATTGATAATGCAGTCGTCATCGGAGGCATCATCGGATTTAACCAGTGCAATGCGGGCACGCAGCGACTCCACCTGCTCATGCAGCCCCGTGACGGCGGCGCAGTCGGCGGCATAGGCACTTTCGGGGTTTCTCTTTTCCTGCTCATAGACCTTGCGGCCCAGTTCCAGCAGGGAGCTGTTGATATCCGACTGCACCCCGAGAATTTGTGTTTTCAGTTTGGTGATCTCACCGAGGTCCTTGGCTTTATCGGCGGCAGTCCCCGCCGCGGCGGAAAGCTTTTTACCGAGTTCATCAAAAAATGCCATCGTTAAATCCTCCTTATGCGGGTATATTTTCCGCTTAAATATTAGCACAGTCAACAGGTAAATTCAATTATTTTTTGGGGCGGAGGGGCAGTAGGCGGCAAGGGGACATTCGCCGCACCGCGGGCGTCTTGCAATGCAGAATTCCCGGCCCAGCAGCACCATGCGATGACAAAACCCGGTGGATTTTTCGGGCGGGATTTTCTCCCGCAGCTGCATTTCCACCTTGTAGGGGTCTTTGCCGGTGGTCAGTCCCAATAGATTGGTGATACGGATGCAATGGGTATCACAGACGTAGGAGGGCTGGCCGTAGATATCCCCGCAGATGAGGTTGGCGGTCTTTCGGCCGACGCCGGGCAGCCTGGTAAGCTCATCGATGCTGTCCGGCACCTTCCCGCCGTATTCATCCCGCAGCATTTTACACATTTCCACTATATCACGTGCCTTTGTATGATAAAACCCGCAGCTTCGTACCATTTCCTCCACATCGGCAACATCGGCTTCTGCAAAGGCATTGATATCCGGGTAGCGTGCAAACAGCGCCGGCACCACCATATTGACCCGTGCATCGGTGCATTGTGCCGCCAGCCGCACAGCGATCAGCAACTCATGTGGGATGCGGTATTGCAGGGAGCAAAGGTCCTGCGGGTACTGCTTTTCCAGCGCCGCAATAATATGCCCGATGCGCTCTTTTTCTTTCATTTTCGCCACGCCCCTTTCCCCACAATGATACGGACAATACGGTAAAATGTCAAGGCACGGGCCCACACTTCGACCATATCCCTGCATGGGAAAAGCTAAAATAGGGAAGATGGGGGGGAGGGTCACGAGCATGATCATCTACGGCGATGTACTGGCGGCGGTCAATTTTACCGTCACACTTTTCATTTTGCAGCTGTGCGGAAGGATCCTGGGGGTTCGTCCCGGCAGGGTGGGGAAGTACCTTTCGGCTGCGCTGGGGGCGGTGGCGTCCTTTATCATCTTTGTCCCCATCCGCTCGGTAATATGGCAGCTGTTGTACCGGCTGGCCGTCTCGGTATTTTTAGTCGGCGTTGCGTTCCCGTCCTTGAGCCGCCGGAAATTTCTCCGGGCCATCGGGGTATTTTATTTCGTCAGCATCCTGTTTGCCGGGGTCACCATGCTGCTCATCTGGCTGCGGCCGGGACTGGGCTTTTATACCGCCAACGGCGTGGTCTATTATAATATCCCGCCGCTGCTTTTACTGGTTTGTATTGCAGCGGCATACGGGGCGGTTGCGCTGTTTGACCGCTTTACCGCCCTGCGGACGCCCCGAAGGGACATTTACCGTATCACGATAGAACGTCGGGGGCGAACGGTCCCGGTGCTGGCGCTTGCAGATAGCGGAAACCGCTTGATTGAGCCGTTTTCCGGCCTGCCGGTGCTGGTGGTCAATGCCGCCGAGATCTGGGGGCTGTTAGACGCCGAGGAACGCCGTGTTGTGCGGGAAAATGATACCGAAACGGCGCTCCCCGGTCTGCGGTGGGTACTGGCGGGAACGGTCAACGGCAGCGGGCTGCTGCCCGCCTTTCGCCCGGACCGGATGTATGTCGTCATAAACGGCAAAAGGGCGGAGCTGGGCGGCTACATCGCCGCAGCACAGGCCGGGATCGGCAACGGGGATTACAGCGGGGTATTTCACCCCAAGATGATACAGGTACTGCTGTGAGGAGGGCAACAGAATGTTTTTGGTACTAAAGAGGATATTGTTCAGGCTGATCACACGGCAATATTGTGAGGTTTACTACATAAACGGGCCCGATAACCTGCCTGCGCCGCTTTCGAGGGAACAGGAGGCTGCTGTATTCCTGCGGCTGGAGGAGGGCGACCCCAAAGCAAAGGAAACGCTCATCACCCATAATCTCCGGCTGGTGGTGTATATCGCGCGGAAATTCGAATCGACCGGTATCGGCATCGAGGACCTGATTTCCATCGGCACCATCGGGCTTATCAAGGCCGTCAATACCTTTTGTCCCGCAAGGAATATCAAGCTGGCGACCTACGCCTCCCGCTGCATCGAAAATGAGATTTTGATGCACCTGCGCAAAATACAAAACCAAAAGACCGAGATCTCCATCGATGAGCCTTTGAATGTAGACTGGGACGGCAACGAGCTGCTGCTTTCGGATATTCTGGGCACAGAGGGGGATACCGTCAACCGCCGGCTGGAGCAGGAGGTGGAATGTAATTCCCTGCGCGCGCTGGTGAATAATCTGGGCGAACGGGAGCAGCGCATCATGCGGCTGCGGTTCGGACTGGACGGCGGGCGGGAGCGCACCCAAAAGGAGGTGGCGGATATCATCGGCATCTCACAGTCTTATATTTCCCGCCTTGAAAAAAAGATCATCCGGCAGCTGCGGGAGGAAATGCAGCGGGTATATTAAGCGCTCAAATCCCCCACTCGGGGAAAGAAGAAAAATCCCGGCGAAATATGCTGAAATTGCTGTTGCAAAGGGATGGGGAAAAATGCTATACTGACAGTAGTTATAATCAGTATGAAGGAGTGTGTTTTCCGTGCAGGAGGCGAAACAGTTTCCCACCGCATTTTTTGGCTTCGAGCGCAAGTCGGTGCTGGACTATATTTACGAGCAGGATCGGCAGGCACGGGAAGCGCTGGAGGAGCTGGCCCGGCGCAATGACGTGCTGGATTGCAAGGCGGCCGAGCTGGGCGATAAGCTGGCGGCTTTGACAGCGCAGTATCAGCAGGCCGTTGCCGAGGGCGAGGAAAAGGAACGGCGCCTTGCCGAACAGGGCGGCGACTGCGCCCGCTTGCGGGAGCGTACCAATAAGCTGGCCGCCCAGCTGCGGGATAAGGAAAACGCCCTGCAGCTGCAAATGGAGCTCAATAAAAAAATGCAGGCCAAGGTGAATGAGCAGGAGGCCGCCATCAACGGGCTGCGGGCCGAACTGAACGAGGCAAAGCTGCAGGCGGATCTGTTTAAGGGCCGCCACGAGGATTTTAACGGGCTGAAAAATCAGCTGGATGAAATCAAGACCCAGTTTGCCGAGCGCCTTTCGCAGTTTGAACGGGACTTTAACCGTTTGGAGTCCGAGGTGCCCTGCTGCCGTGCCGCAGCCGCAAAAGCCGGCGACAAAGATGGCCATAAGCCGGCAGCCTGCAGGGTAACGCTCCGTCGCCGGGGTGCCCCGCAGCAAAGTGATGAGTCCGCTAAAATGACTGGCGGCGCCGCAAGCCGTGTATGCAAGATCCTGAATGAGTGGAAGTGATGTGACCGATGATCAAATTGATACCCTCGCTGGAGATGCTTGAGGATATCCTGCGTACCATCCGGATACAGGATGTTTTGGATATCCTTATCGTGGCATATCTGGTCTATAAATTGATCGACCTGCTGCGGGAGACCCGCGCGGGGCAGCTCATCAAGGGCGTACTGGGCATAATCCTTGTGTATGTGCTGTCCCAGGCATTCCAGCTGCGCGCGGTCAGCGCCATCATCCGCTATTTGATCACCTACGGCGTTTTCGCACTGCTTATCATCTTCCAGCCGGAGCTGCGAAAGATTCTGGAGAAGCTGGGACGCACCAGCTTTTCACTTTCCCAACTCCGCAGGACGGTCAAAAATATCGGTGACAGCAGCTTTGAAAGCAACAGCAATATGATGCGCTGCATCAATGCCATCTGCGACAGCTGCGCCATCCTTTCCAAGGAACGCACCGGCGCCCTGATCGTTATCGAGCGCAGCACCCGCCTGGGGGATATCATTGCGACCGGCACCCTGGTGGATGCCAATCCCACCGCCGAATTGATCCGCAATATCTTCTTCAAAAATTCCCCCCTGCATGATGGCGCCATGGTCATCCGGGATGGAAGGGTCCATGCAGCCGGTTGTTTTTTGCCGCTGTCCAATAACTACGATATCAGCCGGACACTGGGCACCCGCCACCGCGCAGCCCTGGGAATGTCGGAGGTCAGCGATGCGCTGGTCGTCATCGTTTCGGAGGAAACCGGCGCCATTTCGGTCGCCAAGGATGGCAAGCTCAATCTGCGCCTTACCGTCAATAGCCTCAATTCCATCCTTTGCGATGAGCTGCTATCCGAGCAGGAGGTCAAAAAAGGCAACCCGATGGATACCCTGATGAACCTCTTTAGGAGGAATGGTCATGAACAAAAATCAAAATGAAGCGGTACAGCCGTCGGCCGACCGTCCCAAAACCATGCGGATCATCCTTTCGGTGGTCATTGCATTTTTTGTGTGGATGGCTGCCATGCTGGCGGCTCCTGAAATTACAAAGCATATTAAGGATGTTCCAATTTCGGTGGATATCCCCACCAGCGCCATGCTGGAGGTCATAGAGGGCGAGGACACCAAGGTCTCTCTTATTCTGGACGGCAAGCAGTTCGAGATCGGTAACTACGGCCCCAAGGACGTCCGTGTTGTTGCGGATGCCTCCAATATCACCGAGCCCGGCACCTACGAGGTACCGCTGAAGGTGCAGGATAACGGCACCCGCAGCTATTCGGTCACCTCCATTTCGCCCTCCAGCGTCACCCTCACCTTTGAAGCGAGAGCCACCAAGCTGCTCCAGATCCAAACCGATATTACCGGGCTTACGACCCCGAAGAACTACATCGCCCCCGAAAACGAGATCACCCTTGACCCCACCACCGTTGAGATCAGCGGGGCGGAAAGTCTGATCTCCCGGGTAGAGCGAGCCGTTATCGAGGTGGATTTCAGCCGGGAGGTAACCACCACCCAGCGGCAGAATTCCAAGATCACCTACTACGATGCCGGCGGCAATAAGCTGGAAACCGAGGGCCTTTCTTATTTCCATCAGGATGTCAGCAATGTTTCCGTCACCATCCCGGTAAAGCGTGTCGCCACGCTGCCGCTCACCGTTTCGTTCCTCAATGTGCCGGAAAACTTCCCGCTGGAGGATCTCAAGTACACCCTTTCCGTTTCGTCGCTGACCGTCGCTGCCGAGGACTCGGTGCTGCGCAATCACAGCAGTCTCGTTCTGGGGTATATCGATTTCAAACAGATGAACCTTTTGACCGGCTCACAGATGGACTTCACGGTGCAGCTGCCGGAGGGCTTTACCGATATGGACGATACCGAGATCGTAACGGTCTCCTTTGCAGCTGATGATCTCGCCTCCGCCAATTTCAGCCTGAAAAACTTCCAGCTTGTGAATGTGCCGGACGGCATCACCGCCACGGTGGATGAAACCTCTCTGCGGGTATATGTGCTGGGCAAAAAGAGCAACATCAACAGCATAGCGGCAGGGGACTTTGTCGTGAAGGTCGATCTTTCCGATATGAAGGCCCGCCCCGGCAAGTACGAGGTGCCGGTATCCATCTATGCCCCCACCAAGGGCTTTGTGTGGGCGGTGGGCGAATACACCGTCACCGTCGAGGCCAAATCCGCCTGATCAAATTACTGATAGTTCGGCTCTGCTTGCTATGGGCAGAGCTGAATTTTCATTCGGGGAGAAAGTATGAGTATCTATCTTGTCAACAATATCATAATACCACTGGATGCGCAGCCCGATTTCCGGCGGGAGGTCATGAATGCACTGCGCTGCAAAGGCAGGGACCTTTTGTCGGTGGATATCTACCGTAAAAGCGTGGATGCACGCAAAAAGGACCATATCCTGCTCAATTACACCGTAGCCGCCACGCTGAAGGACGGGGTCGTGCTTTCGCCGCGCGCCGCAGGACGCCTGCTTCGGGAGGAAAAACCGAGCTTTACACCGGGAACCGAAAAGCTGCGGCACCGTCCGGTCATCATCGGCACGGGCCCTGCGGGAATGTTTGCGGGACTTACCCTTGCAAGAGCCGGCTATCGTCCTATCCTTTTGGAGCAAGGCGCGCCGATGGAGCAGCGGATGCTTGATGTCGATAACTTCCTGGTGGAGCACCGGCTGGATGAACGTTCCAATGTCCAGTTTGGCGAAGGCGGGGCAGGCACCTTTTCGGACGGCAAGCTGATGACCCGCATCAACGACAGCTTCTGCCGCACCGTGCTGGAGGAATTTGTGGCGCATGGCGCACCCAAGGAGATCCTCACCGCCGCAAAGCCCCACATCGGCACCGACATCCTGCGAAAGGTGGTTGTCGTCATCCGGGAGGAGATCATCCGGCAGGGCGGGGAAGTGCGCTTTCATACGCTGGTTGAGGACGTGAACCTGAAGAACGGCCGGGTCGTATCGGTCACCGCCAATGGCGAGGAGCTTCCCTGCGACTGCCTGCTGATGGCGCCGGGCAACGCCGCCAGAGGATTGTTTTCCCGCTGTTTGGAGCATGGCATCCCCATCGAAGCAAAGCCTTTTTCGGTGGGTGCCAGAATAGAACACCTCCAAGCCGATATCGATACCGCCCTCTACGGCGATTATGCCGGGCATCCCCGGCTCGGTCACGGCGAATACCAGCTTTCGCAGCGGGATGCCGAAACCGGCCGTGCTGTTTATACCTTCTGTATGTGCCCGGGCGGCGTCGTTGTGCCCGCGGCCTCGGAACGGGAAACAGTGGTGACCAACGGCATGAGCTTTCACAGCCGTGCCGGGAGAAACGCCAATTCCGCCCTGGTGGTCTCGGTCGATCCGCAGGACTTCGGCCATAACCCCCTGGACGGGGTGCTGTTCCAGCAGCAAATCGAACAAAGGGCGTATGCGGCGGTTCACGGCTACTTTGCCCCGGCGCAGACGGTCGGCCGCTTTTTGGAGGGCAGGCGCGGTGCGGAATGGGGCAGGGTAGAGCCCACCTATTCCGGCGGGGTACAGCAGTCCGACTTTACCGAATTCCTGCCCGCCTTTGTAACGGAGCAGATGAAAATCGGCCTCGCGGCGTTTGATCGAAAAATTAACGGCTTTGCCGCCCCCGATGCCGTACTGACCGCCCCCGAAACAAGAACCTCCTCACCGGTACGCATCCTGCGCGGGCCCGACCGCCAAAGTATTTCGGTCGATGGGCTTTATCCCTGCGGCGAGGGCAGCGGCTACGCCGGCGGCATCATGAGCAGCGCCGTGGACGGCATCCATACCGCCGGTGCCGTGATCGAGCGTTTTTGCCCGCCCGGTGATTGATAAATTCTGTGTAATATGGTATAATATTTTATCTCAAACGAAAGGAGGGGCCGGAGCTGATGAAGTTTTTTGCATGGAAAGAGAATTTTGCCAAAGCAGAACCGCTCATTGTCGGGAACCGGCCTCTGCCGATGTTCCTTTGCCGGGTACTGGCCTCCCGCGGCATCACCACCTCCGCAGCGGCCGAGGCTTTCCTCAATTGCACCCAGCCTCTTTGTGACCCGCTGGCGCTGCATGATATGGAAAAGGCAGCCTCCATTGTGCGCCGGGCGGTAGAGGACGGCAAAAAGATCCTTGTTTTCGGCGATTACGATTGTGATGGCATTACCGCAACGGTGCTGCTGTATGAATATCTGGAGGGCGAGGGCGCCGATGTCTGCTATTATATCCCGGAGCGCCTCAATGAGGGCTACGGCCTTTCGATGCAGACGATGGAAATGATCATATCCTCCGGGATCGAGCTGATCATCACGGTGGATAACGGCATTTCCGCACTGGAGGAAATCAGACGCGCCAAGGAAGCCGGTATCGAGGTGGTTGTGACCGATCACCATGCGCTGCCTGCGGAGCTTCCCCCCGCCGATGCTTTGGTCAATTCTGCCTTTGAGGACGACGCCTGCCCCAGCCGCTACCTCTGCGGCGCCGCCATGGCCTTTAAGCTTATTGCGGCGATCGAACAGCAGATCCAGGGCGAAGATGCGCAGGAACTTCTGCTCTCACAGTACGGCGATCTGGTCGCCATTGCGACACTGGCCGATGTGGTACCGCTGACCGGCGAAAACCGTACCCTTGCCCGCCTGGGATTGGAGGTACTGGCCCACACCGACCGCCCCGGACTGGTCGCGCTGGCCGAAAACGCCAAGGCTGATCTGACCGCATGCAGCAGCGAAACCATTTCCTTTGCCATCGCCCCCCGCATCAATGTAACGGGGCGCATCGGCAGCGTGGATACGGCGGTACAGCTGCTTTTGACCCATAACGAGGAACAGGCCGTCACCTTGGCGGCCGAAATCGAAAAGCTTAATGTGGAGCGCCGCCGGATGGAGGAAGCCATTTCGGCGGAGGCCGAGGAGCTATTGCGCCGCAAGCCGTCCCTGCTGCATGACCGCATCCTTACCGTAGTGGGGGATGACTGGCATCTCGGCGTAATCGGCATCTCCGCCGCCAAAATACTGGAGCGTTACCGCAAGCCATGCATCGTCATTTCCGTTTCCGGCGGCATCGCACGCGGCTCCGCCCGCAGTGTGGAGGGCTTCAGCATCATCGATGCCATCACCGCCTGCAGCGAAAAGCTCATGAAGTTCGGCGGGCATCCCATGGCTGCCGGCTTTACACTGGCGGAAGCGGATATCCCGGCCTTTACGGCGGCACTGGAGGAATATGCGGCCGAGCACTATCCCATCATGCCGGTGCATGTGGTCAAGCTGGATGCCCCCATTTCGCCGGAGGAGATCACCGTTGCGAATGTGGAGGAAATGACCGCCCTTGCGCCCTTCGGGTGCGAAAACCCCGTGCCCACCTTCCTGCTTTCCGGCGCAACTGTTCAGACGGTCAGCGCCATCGGCAACGGCAATCATCTTCGCCTTACCGTCACCGCAGGGAAGTACACCGTACCCATGGTCTACTTCGGAATGTCTGTGAAGCAGTTTCCCTTTACGGCCGGTGACCGCATTGATATTGCCTGCAATTTAAGCATCAATGACTATAATGACCAACGAACGGTCAGCGTTCGGGTGGTCAATGTACATCCGGCGGGCTGGCGGCAGGGTGAGACCCTGCGGGCGTCGGCTGCCTTCGATGCCGTTATGCGCGGGGAGGAGATCGCCGATGCGGCCGAGCTTTTCACCCGCAATGACCTTGCCGGGGTGTACCGTTATCTGCGGGATAACAGCCCCGTAACAGCCGGCACCGACGGTCTATTCTACATCCTGCGGAAAAAGCTGGCGGACTATACTTACTTTAAGCATCTGGCGGGCCTGCAGATCATGCAGGAACTGGGACTGATGGAGACCCCGCAGCCGGAATGCTTTGCCATAAAAAATGGGGACAAAAAGGTGGAGCTGGAGCACTCCGGCACCTTTGTGCGCCTCCGAAAAGGATAGGTGAGCGATGGACGCTTTATATGCACAGCTGGCGGAAGCCATTGAAAAATCGAATAAATCATACGACCTGCCCCGGATCGAAGCGGCCTACGAGCTGGCGAAAAAGGCGCATGAGGGTCAGGTACGCTCCTCCGGCGATCCGTACATCTCTCACCCCATTGCAGTCGCCGTCATACTGGTAGGGCTCGGCATGGATTCCGATACCATCATCGGCGCGCTTTTGCACGATGTGGTGGAGGATACCTCCGTCACGCTGGAGGACATCGAAAAGCAGTTCGGCGCCGATGTAGCGGAGCTGGTGGACGGTGTCACCAAGCTCGCCAATATCCCGTATTCCAGCCGGGCGGAGCAGCAGGCGGAAAATGTCCGTAAAATGCTGCTGGCCATGGCCAAGGATGTCCGGGTAGTCATCATCAAGCTGGCGGACCGCCTGCACAATATGCGCACGCTGGATTTCCGCATCCCCGAAAAGCAGCGGGTCAAATCGCTGGAAACCATGGAGATCTATGCCCCGCTGGCGCACCGCCTGGGAATTCGCAGCGTCAAGGAGGAGCTGGAGGACCTCTCCTTAAAGCACCTTGACCCCGTGGCCTACCACGAAATCGAACAGCAGCTGGCCCTGCGCAAGGAGGACCGGGAGGCTTTTCTCAAGAACATCATCAAGCGCATTCAGGCCCGCCTGGAGTCGGAGCATGTGACCGCGCAGATCGACGGCCGGGTCAAGAGCATCTACGGCATCTACCGCAAGATGTATATCCAGGGCCGTTCCTTCGATGAAATCTACGATATCTACGCCGTCCGCATTATAGTGGATACGGTACTGGAGTGCTACAACATTCTCGGTATCATCCACGATATGCTCCGGCCCATTCCCAACCGCTTCAAGGACTACATTTCCACCCCCAAGCAGAATATGTACCAGTCGCTGCACACCACCGTACTGGATAAGGAGGGCGTGCCCTTTGAGGTGCAGATCCGCACGTGGGATATGCACTACACGGCGGAATACGGCGTTGCGGCACACTGGAAGTACAAGATCGGCATGGAGGGTAAGGACGCCCTTGATGAGCGTCTGGCGTGGATCCGGCAGCTATTGGAGTCCCAGAAGGACTCCGACGATGTAGAGGATATCGTCAAATCCATCAAGACCGACATCGCCCCGGAGGAGGTTTTCGTCTTTACCCCCCGCGGGGACGTCATCCGTCTGCCACAGGGCTCCACCGTGGTGGATTTCGCCTATGCCATCCACTCCGAGGTCGGTAATAAAATGATCGGCGCCAAGGTGGACGGCCGCATCGTTTCGCTTGATTACAAAGTAAAAACCGGCATGATCGTGGAGATCATCACCTCCACCACGCAAAGCAACGGCCCCAGCCGCGATTGGCTTAAATTCGTCAAGACGAGCGAGGCCCGCAATAAGATCCGTTCCTGGTTCAAAAAAGAAAAGCGGGAAGAAAACGTTGCCGAGGGCAAGCTTGCACTCGAAAAGGAAATGCGCCGTAATCTCATCGCTCCGCCGGCCGAGGAACGGGAAAAGTTCATTGCCGATATCGCCGCCCGGCAGAAATACAATACCGTGGATGATTTCTACGCCTCCATCGGTTACGGCGGCGTCTCGCTGGAAAAGATCATGCCCCGCATCAAGGATGATTTCATCCGCCTGTACCGCAAGACCGAGCAGACACTTGCCCCGACCGTCAAAAAGTCCTCGCAAAAGGCCTCCAACGGCGTCATTGTGGAGGGGTTGGAGGGCTGTCTCATCAAATTTGCCCGGTGCTGCAACCCGCTGCCCGGCGATGAGATCGTCGGATTTATCACCCGCGGGTTCGGCGTTTCCATCCATAAATGCGATTGCGCCAACGTGGTAAACGCCCGCCGCCGCGGGGAGGACCCGGAGCGTTGGGTCAAGGCCACGTGGGCCAGCAAGGTCAAGGAAACCTTCAAATCCACGCTGGATATTCTCGCCTCCGACCGCATCGGTATTCTGGCGGATGTCAGCGTGCAGCTGGGCAATATGCGGGTGCCCATCCATTCGGTGATGGCCAAGGAGCTGAAAACCGGGCAGACCAGTATTCAGGTTTCCATCGGCATCAGCGATCTGAACCAGCTTCAGACCATCATCAATAATTTAAGCCGGATCCCCGGCGTATCTTCGGTAAAAAGGGCGGTGCTTTCATGAGGGCAGTTGTACAAAGGGTCAGTGAAGCGTCGGTTTCCATCGCCGGTAAAACGGTCGGTGCCATCGGGAAAGGCTTTTTGATCCTTTTGGGCATCACCGGGGACGACACCCCGGAGCTATGCGCCTATCTTGCCGAAAAATGTGCCGGCCTGCGGGTTTTCACCGATGAAAATGATAAGATGAACCTCTCGCTTCAGGATGTGGCGGGGGAGGTGCTGGTGGTATCGCAGTTCACGCTGTACGGCGACTGCCGCAAGGGCAAGCGCCCCTCGTTTATTGCGGCAGCACGGCCGGAAACAGCCATTCCGCTGTACGAACGCTTTGTGGCGGAACTGCGGGATCATGACCTGCACGTGGAAACCGGCGAATTCGGCGCCGATATGGCGGTATCTTTAGTCAATGACGGGCCGGTAACGCTGATCCTCGATACCGAGGAAATGCGGACCGGCCGGGTGGAAAAATAAAAGGAGCAACTCAAAATGAAAGTGATCAGCGTACCGATGCACTGCTTTGCATCGAATTGTTATCTCGTCGCCAGTGAAAAGGGCAACTGCGCCGTTATCGATCCCGGCATGGAGCCGGAGACCATCATAAACGCCATCGAGCAAAACGGCCTTACCCCCAAAATGATTCTGCTCACCCACGGCCACTACGACCATTGCAGCGCCGTACCGGGGCTGAAAGAGCGTTACCCGGATATTCAGCTGATGGCCGCCGCAAAGGAAGCCGACCTGCTTGCTGACCCCCGGAAGAATTACAGCCTCACCGCCACCGGTGTGGCCGTCACCCTCACGCCGGACCGCCTTTTGAAGGAAGGCGATAAAATCGAGCTGGATGAGCTGGAATTCACCGTCTGGGAGACTCCCGGGCATACCGCAGGCTGCCTTACCTTCTTCTGCGGGGATGCTGTATTCACCGGCGACACCCTGTTTGTGCAAAGCTGCGGCCGCACCGATATGTACAGCAGCGACTTTATGGACATGGTGGATTCCCTGACCCGCCTGCGCTCCGTCAAGACCAATTATCATATGTACCCCGGCCACGAGCAGGACGGTATGCTGTTCGATCAGTATGCCTGGATCGACAGCCTTGTGGCGCGTATCCGTGCGGCGTATGGTCGTTAAACTGAATCGCCCGGACATCCGCTACGAGGTGGAAAGCCTGACCCGGATGCTGCTGGGAGAATCCCCCGTAACGGTCGTCCTGCCCGGAGAAACACCGCCCCGGGACGACGACCATATCACCGTTACCGTCTCGGAACAGCCGGATGGCTGCCTGTGCCGTGTGGTAACCCATTTTGACGGGAAAACCGCCGAAGGCACACAAAGCACCACCCCCGACCGCACCGACTGCGAGCAGGCCGTTTGCCGGCTCATCTATGATCAGCTCACCACGCTGCTGGGGCACACCCTCCCGTGGGGGATGCTCACCGGGGTGCGACCGGTCAAGCTGGTGCGCCAGATGGCCGAAACCGGCATGACCGAAGCCTTGATCGAACAAAAGCTGCTCGATTACGGCGTCAGCCCGGAGCGGGTACGGCTTTCCCTTGAAACATGGCAGAACCAGCGGGACATCATATCGGCGCTCTCACCGGAAAAGATCAGCCTTTACGTGTCCATCCCGTTTTGTCCCTCCCGGTGCAGCTACTGCTCCTTTGTGTCCCATTCCATCGAACGGGCCGCCGATATGCTGGAGCAATACCTGCCCTTACTGCTGCGGGAGCTCCGGCTCACCGCGCGCCTGATCAAAGAAGCCGGGCTTTCGGTCGTCAGCGTTTACATCGGCGGGGGAACCCCCACCACCCTTTCTGCGCCGCAGATGGAGCTGCTGCTGCAGGAGATCTGTAAAGACTTTGACCTTTCCGCCTGCGGGGAGTTCACCGTAGAAGCGGGGCGCCCCGATACCATCACCCGGGAAAAACTCATGGTTTTGGCGAAAAACGGGGTAAACCGCATCAGCATCAATCCGCAGACGCTCAATGATACGGTGCTGGAAACAATCGGGCGGCGGCACACCACAGCCGATTTTATGTCGGCGTGGCGTCTTTCGGGGGAATTCTCCTTTGCCCGCAACGTCGATCTTATCGCCGGTCTGCCGGGGGATGACTATGCGTCCTTTTGCCGTACACTGGATGAGATCATCGCCCTGCACCCGGAAAATATCACCGTACACACCCTCACAGTCAAGCACGCCTCCACCCTGAAGGAGCAGGGCCCGCAGCGGCGCACCGCCATGGAAATGGTGGAGTATTCCCGCAGCACCCTGGAGCAGGCAGGCTATCTGCCGTACTACCTGTACCGGCAAAAGGGCACCGTGGAGGCGCTGGAGAATGTGGGCTACACCCTGCCGGGGCTCGCCTGCAAATACAATGTCTATATCATGGATGACGGGCATACCATAATTTCAGCGGGGGCGGGCGGCGTCACAAAGCTGGTTCCGCAGGGGCCGCAGCGTATCACCCGCAGCTTCAATTATAAGTACCCCTACGAGTATATCAACCGTTTCCAAACAATGCTGGAGCGCAAGGCAGCCCTGCCGCTCGGGCATTTGAACGATACCGAACAGACCGAAAGGAGTTGACGTTTATGGATGAAATGAACCGGATGCGTTGGGATGAGTTTGTCGGCAAGGCCAAGCAGCTCGGCAAGGCCGTGGGCGAAGTCGCCGGCGAGGTAGTGGATGTTTCCCGCCAGAAGCTGGACGAAATGAAAAAGCGTCGGGAACTGGAGGACTGTTACCTTACGCTGGGCAAAATGTACTATGCCATGCTGCAGGAGGGCGACGATAATACCGAGGCCGCCCGCGTCGTTGCGGAGCACGCTGCCGCCATCAAGGTGATCCTGGAAGCCGCCGCCGCCAAAAAGCAGCGGGAGCAGGCCGAGATCCACATGGTAGCCTGCCCGCACTGCAATCGGCTGGTGCCCTCCACGGCCGCCTTTTGCAGCTATTGCGGCAAGGCCATCTATCCTGCGGACGAAAATAAATAAGTCAGAAAAGATAGGGGAAGTCGAACGGCAAGTGCGCTGTTCGGCTTTTCTTTTTTCGGGCGGAAGGGGCGGGGGCGAATGAAACCATCAGGTAGACAAAGCATCGTGCAGGGGGCAGTCATATTAACGGCCTCCACCCTCATTGTAAAATTCGTCGGGGCGCTTTTCAAAATCCCGCTGGCAAATATATTGGGCGGGTTGGGGATGTCCTACTTTGTTTCCGCCTATGATGTCCTCATCCCCATCTACTCCATGACGGTGACGGGGCTGGGGGTGGCGGTCTCCCGCATGGTCTCGCAGCAGGGGGAAGGGAATGGCTCCGCCGCATCCATCCTTAAAACCGCCCGGGTGATGTTCTTTATCATCGGATCATGTTCGGCGGCTCTCCTGTTTTTCGGGGCTGCTCCCCTCACCGGGCTCATCGGCAATCCGTCGGCGGCGTTATCGGTCTGCTGTATTGCACCGTCGGTGCTGTTTTCCTGTCTTTCTTCGGCCTACCGCGGGTATTTTCAGGGGCGGCAGAATATGCTCCCCACCGCCAAAAGCCAGATCCTCGAAGCCTGCGTTAAATTAGTCGCCGGTATTTCCGCCGCATGGCTGATCCACAGCAATCTTACGGCATCCGCAGCAGCAGGCACGCTTGGGTGGCCCGGCACACCGCAGCAGATCGAGCTTCGCATCCTGCAATATTCGGCGGCCGGGGCGGTGCTGGGGGTCTCGTTCAGCACCCTCTGCGGGCTTTTGCTGATCCGCATGCAGTACCGCAAAACCCGCATCGACGGCAGGGGGCGATATAGCGGCGCCGCTGCGGGTCAATTATGCCGCATCGCCCTGCCCATCGCCCTTACCTCGCTCTGCGCAAATCTCACCACCGTCATCGATTTAAGTTCGGTGATGAATTGCCTGAAAAACGCCGTTCTGCGGGGCGGTGATACCATTCTGCAGATGTACGGCGGCTGTATCCCGCCGGAGGTCAGCGCCGAGGTGCTGCCGGAATATTTGTACGGCTCCTATTCGGGGCTTGCCGTCTCGGTCTTTAATCTCGTCCCGGCTGTTACGGCAGGCATCGGCATGAGCGCCGTCCCCGCCATCGCCCGGTACTGCTCCTGCGGCGATGACCGATCTCTCCTGCACTCGGTGGAAACGGTAATGGCAACCACGGCGGCGGTGGCGTTCCCGGCAGGGCTGGGCATATTCACCTTTTCCGGGGAGATCCTTGCCTTTTTATATCCCCATCAGCCCATGGAGGCCGCCATTGTCGCCCCTACGCTGCGCATCATGGGGCTGGTCACCATTCTCATCGCCTTTTCCGGCATCTTTAATAACATCTTGCAGGCCTCCGGCATGGAGAAAACCCCGCTGGCCGCGCTGTTTATCGGCGGCCTCCTTAAAATGCTTACCAACCTGCTGCTCGTCTCCCGCCCGGATCTCAATATCCACGGTGTTGCCTACGGCAGCCTGCTCTGTTACAGCTTCATCCTGCTGTTCGGCGCCTGCCGGTGGTTCCGGGTCGGCAGGCCGTTTGCGGGGGCCGGTATTCTGCTCAAGCCCGCCCTGTCGGCGGTGCTGTGCTGTATCGCCGCACGGATGACCTACCGACTGCTTTTTTCACGCTTCGGCAACGGCATTTCACTGCTTACGGCGATTGCGGCAGGGGGCGTCGTGTATCTCACAATGTTATTTTGGCTGAAGTTTATTAAAAGTGCTGAAATATGCCTTGCTTTTTCGGGCAAGAATAAAAGAAAATAACTTGAAATCATGCGGCTTTTCCTGTAAAATGGGTTTTACCATCTGAAAAGCAGGTAAGGTCAATGCAAAAGCCTTTGGAGAAGAATTCTTATAGCTGTGAGGATCTCGTGCAGATCGTCGAGATGCTGCGAAGCCCCGAAGGATGCCCATGGGACCGCGCGCAGGATCATCATTCCATCCGCAATAACTTTCTGGAGGAAACCTACGAGGCCGTTGAGGCGATCGACCGCAGCGACCCCGTGTTACTGCAGGAGGAGCTGGGGGATGTTCTGCTGCAGATCGTGCTGCATGCCCAAATGGAAGCGGAAACCGGCCGCTTTGATTTTAACGATGTATGCGGCGGCATCTGTCGCAAAATGATCGACCGGCACCCCCACGTATTCGGCAGCGAAAGCGCTTCGGATCTGGGGGAGGCGCTGGAAACATGGGAGCAGCAGAAGCGCCGGGAAAAAGGGCTGTATACGCTGGAGGACCTGCTGCGACAGGTCTCTGCGGCACTGCCGGCGCTTATGCGTGCACAAAAGCTGTGCAGCCGTGCCGAAAAGGGCGGATGCACTGCGGACAGGCCGGATGACGAGCTGCGTCAGGCGCTGGAGCAGGCTTTGACCGCCGGGGAAGAGCAGTCGTCTGCATCCTGGGGGAAACTTCTGTTTCTCATTTCCGCCAGGATGAACCGGGAGGGGCTTTCCGCCGAGGAAGCGCTTTCGCACGAATCCGACCGGATGATCGAGAGCTTTTTGGGGAGGAACCATAGCGAGGCTTGAGCCGTTTTCGGCCAAACGTGCGCTGTGTATATATGGGCAGGGTTGCCCGCTATTTAAAAATCAGGAGGAAACAAACATGACTAAAGCTGAAATGATCGTTGCCGTAGCCGAGAAGGCCGGAATGACCAAAAAGGACGCCGAGAAGGCTGTTTCTGCTGTTCTGGAAACCGTTACCGAGACTCTGAAGAAGGGCGATAAGATTTCCCTGACCGGTTTTGGCTCTTTCGAGGTCAAGACTCGTGCCGCTCATGCCGGCATCAACCCCAAGACCGGTGAGTCCATCACTATTGCCGCCAGCAAGGCTCCCGTATTCAAGGCCGGCAAGGGTCTCAAGGACGCTGTAAAATAAGAGTTTCTGCGGAGCCGGTGCCAGCGCACCGGCTCTTTTATAAGGAGGAGCCGTATGCGGCTGGATAAATATCTCAAGGTCTCACGCATCATCAAGCGGCGCACCGTAGCCAATGAAGCCTGCGATGCCGAACGCGTGGTGGTCAACGGCAGGGTAGCCCGTGCGTCCTACGAGGTCAAAATCGGGGACGTCATCGAGATCAATCTCGGGCAAAAGCCGGTCAAGCTGCGGGTCACCGCCCTCAAGGAGACCACCAATAAGGATAACGCCTCGGAAAATTTCGAGATCCTGTAACGGGAAAGCCGCAGCGGTGACTGCGGTTTTTTCATTTCCATTTCTTTCAATGCACGGCGCTGTTTACTGCCCGGCGGGGCGGCCCATACTTCTGCCATTGTACCGGCGGAGGTTCAGGCCATGTATTATAAAGTTGAGATCAGCGGTGTTGATACATCCAAGCTCAAGACGTTGAAGCACGAGGAGACCAATGAGCTGCTGCGGCGGGCACACGCCGGGGATAAGGCTGCCCGCAATCTTCTGGTGGAATGCAACCTCAAGCTGGTTTTAAGCGCCGTCCAGCGCTTCAGCGGCCGGGGCGGCAATCCCGATGATCTCTTTCAGGTGGGCTGCATCGGTCTCATCAAGGCCATTGAACGCTTCGATATCGAATTGGGGCTGCGGTTAAGCACCTACGCCTTTTCGCTCATCATCGGGGAAATGCGGCGGTTCTTGCGGGATTGCGGCATGGTCAAGGTGACCCGCCGTGTGCGGGAGCAGGCCATTGCCGCCCTGAAAAAGAAGGAAGAGCTGCAAAACGCCCTCAATCGTGAACCGACGGTAGAGGAGATCGCGGCGGCGATGGGGCAGCCCAAGGAGGACGTGGTGCTGGCGATGGAAGCCATCATGGAGCCAACCTCCCTCTATGACCCCGCCTATTCCGACGGCCGGGAAAATGTCTGCATCATCGACCAGGTACAGGATAAAACCGGGGTCAGCGACTGGCTGGATGAAATGCTGCTGCGTCAGGCGATGGAGGCACTCTCCGACCGTGAGAAAAAGATATTGTCCCTGCGCTTTTTCGCCGGAAAAACACAGATGGAGGTCAGCCGGGTGGTGGGCATCTCACAGGCACAGGTCTCCCGTATTGAAAAGGGTGCGCTGCAGCATATCAAAACGCAGCTGTAAACCGGAAAAGCCCTGCCGCATAGGATAGATACAAGAACCGGCGATAGGGGAGGGAAGCGGATGATGTGCAGTCTGATGGACCTGCGCTGCAAGGAGGTGGTCAATATCAAAAACGGTGCCTGCCTCGGGTGCGTCTCGGATGTCGAATTCGATACCTGCACCGCCCTCATCTGCTCCCTTATCATCTACGGGCGGCCGCGCTTTTTCGGGCTGCTGGGCCGGGAGCCAGACCTCATCATCCCATGGGGGCAAATCAAGTGCATCGGCGAGGATACCGTTCTGGTGGAAAACATCGCCTGCCCGGCGCCGCCCCGCAGGCGTTCTCCCTTTGCGGGGGCTTTACATTAAAAAGGAGCCCGGAAAGGTGCAAAATCTGCCGGATTTCTTGCATTTAGTGCTTGCTTTTTCTATCATCCTATGATAAACTATACCGGTAAAACGCATGCGGTACGATCTGTTCGGCCATGTGCCCGCAAGGGTGGCAGGGCGGAGATGACTGCCGCAGAGGTTACAAAAAACAAATTTTTGGAGGAAAAAACATGGCAGTAGTATCTATGAAACAGCTTCTGGAGGCCGGCGTACACTTTGGTCACCAGACCCGTCGCTGGAACCCCAAGATGGCGCAGTACATCTTCACCGAGCGTAACGGCATCTACATCATCGACCTGCAGAAGACCGTTAAGAAGCTGGAGGAGGCTTATGACTTCGTTCGTGAGCTTTCCGCAAACGGCGGCACCGTACTGTTTGTCGGTACCAAAAAGCAGGCCGGCGATTCCATCCGTGAGGAAGCCGAGCGCGCCGGTGCTTACTTTGTAAACGCTCGTTGGCTGGGCGGCATGCTCACCAACTTCGAAACCATCCGCAAGCGCATCCGTCGTCTGGAGCAGCTGCGCAAGATGGAGGCCGACGGCACCTTCGAGCGTCTGCCCAAGAAGGAAGTCGTTAAGCTGGAGCTCGAGATCGAGAAGCTCGAAAAATATCTCGGCGGCATCAAGGAAATGAACAAGCTGCCCGCCGCTATGTTCGTTGTCGATCCCCGCAAGGAGAAGATCGCCGTTGCCGAAGCACACAAGCTGGGCATCCCCGTTATCGCTATCGTTGATACCAACTGCGATCCCGATGAGATCGACTATGTCATCCCCGGTAATGATGACGCCATCCGTGCCGTTAAGCTGATCTCCTCTGCGATGGCCAACGCCATCATCGAGGGCCATCAGGGCGCTATGGGCGCTGCCGAGGCAGAGGCCGAAGCCGAGGCTGCCGAGACCGAGGAATAATCAGAATAGTACGGAGAAGCCCGAAGCACCTTCGGGCTTTTCTTGAGAAAACGTGATAAATACCCATTAAAGATACAGGAGGAAACAAAAATGGCATTTACTGCTCAAGATGTTAAGGACCTGCGCGAAAAGACCGGCTGCGGCATGATGGACTGCAAAAAGGCCCTGACCGCTTCCGACGGCGATGTAGAAAAGGCGATCGAGTTCCTGCGTGAAAAGGGCCTGGCCGCTGCTGCCAAGAAGTCCGGCCGTGTTGCTGCCGAGGGTATCGTCTGCACTATGGTAGACTACGATAAGAAGGTCGGCGTTGTGATCGAGATCAACTCCGAGACCGACTTCGTCGGCAAGAACGCTGAATTCATCAGCTTTGTTGAGGCCTGCGCCAAGACCGTTATCGATGAGAACCCCGCCGACGTTGACGCCCTGATGAACTGCAAGCTGGCCGGCACCGATGTTACCGTTGATGCTGCCCTGAAGGATAAGATCCTCACCATCGGCGAAAACCTGAAGATCCGTCGCTTTACCCGCTACGAGGGCAATGTAGTCAGCTACACCCACGGCGGCGGTCGTATCGGCGTTCTGGTTAAGTTCGAGCTGGATGGCGTTGCTGCCGATAAGGACTTCGAGACCTTCGGTAAGGATATCGCCATGCAGATCGCAGCCGTCAGCCCCAGCTATATCTGCCCCATGTGCGTTCCCGAGGACGTAGTTGCCAAGGAGAAAGAGATCGTTCTGGCCCAGATCGAGAACGATCCCAAGCTGGCCGGCAAGCCCGATCAGGTGAAGGAAAAGATGGTCGATGGCCGTATCAACAAGTTCTATAAGGAAGTCTGCCTGCTCAAACAGCCCTTTGTTAAGGACGGCGAAATTGATGTCGCAGAATACATTGAGAAGACCGGCAAGGAGCTGGGCGGCACCATCAAGGTTGCCGAATTCGTCCGTTATGAAAAGGGCGAGGGCATCGAGAAGCGCGAGGATGACTTCGCTGCTGAAGTTGCCAGTATGGTAAAATAAGGCGAATATCCCATTAGCACTGCTTATCAATAACAGAAAAGCCGGTAGCTTTCCTTATGGATTGCTGCCGGTTTTTTGTATTAAGAAAGGGTTACCGCATCATTTTATGATAAATTCCATAAGTGCTTCTAATATCAAGTGTAAAATCATTAAGCAATTCTAATGGGCATTTTCCTTTCTTCGGGTGTATTTGTCCCCATTTTATAGAAAAATAACGGTTGATTTACAAAGTGAATTGGGCTATAATGATTTTCATTATACTATAAGGAGGGCTTTACCATGAAATTTTCCGAAATGAAATATGAACGGCCGGATGCCGAGCAGTTGAAGGCCGAGCTGAACGGCTTGACCGAAAAGCTGAAGGCTGCCAAAAGCTATGACGAAGCCAAGGAGCTTTTCCTTGCGCACGAAAAGCTGAATAAGCACATCAGCACCTATGCCAATCTTGCGCACATCCGCCACACCATCGATACCCGCAACGCCTTTTACGATGGGGAAATGAAGTTCTGGAATAAGGTAGACCCCGAGCTGGAGGAGTGCAATCAGGCCTGGACACAGGTGATGCTGGAGTCCCCCTATCGTCCGGAGTTCGCGGCGGAATACGGCGATCTGATGTTTGTAAATGCCGAAATCGCCCGGAGAACCTTCTCTCCCGCTATTATTGAGGACCTGCAGAAGGAAAACGAGCTGACCGTTGAGTATGAAAAGCTGCTGGCCTCCGCACAGATCCCCTTTGAGGGCGGCGTATATACCCTTTCGCAGCTGACGCCCTTTAAGAGCGACCCCGACGACGCCCGCCGCCTGGCCGCATGGAAGGCCGAAGGCGACTGGTACAAGGAAAACCAGGCCAAATTTGATGAGCTGTACGATAAGCTGACCCACCTGCGGGATGAAATGGGCAAAAAGCTGGGTTATGAGGGCTATACCACCCTGGGCTACTACCGCATGGGGCGCAACTGCTACACCAAGGAGGACGTCGAGAAGTTCCGCCGGGCAGTAGTGAAGTACCTTGTGCCGGTGGCGGATGCCATTTACCGGGAGCAGGCCAAGCGCCTGGGCAAGGAATACCCCATGAGCTTTGCCGATAATGCGCTGGAATTCCGTTCCGGCAACCCCAAGCCCGTCGGCACCCCCGATGAGATTTTGGCGATGGGCCGCAAGTTCTATGATGAGCTTTCCCCCGAAACCGGTGAGTTCTTCCGCATGATGCTGGATAATGAGCTGCTGGACGTGCTTTCCACCGAGGGCAAGCGCAGCGGCGGCTACTGCACCAGCATCGCCGATTATGAGGTTCCCTTTATCTTTGCCAACTTTAACGGCACCCAGCACGACGTGGAGGTAGTGACCCACGAGGCCGGCCACGCCTTTGCCGCCTATATGAACCGCCACCGCATCCCCACCTCCTACATCTGGCCCAGCATGGAGGGCTGCGAGGTTCATTCCATGTCGATGGAATTTATGGCGTGGCCATGGGCAGAGGGCTTCTTCGGGGAGGACGCCCGCAAGTTCCGTTACAGCCATCTTTCCGGCGCCCTTACCTTTATCCCTTACGGCACCATGGTAGACCACTTCCAGCACGTGGTATACGAAAAGCCCGATATGACCCCGAGAGAGCGCCATAACGTCTGGAAGGAGCTTTTGGGCATCTATATGCCGTGGATGAAGCTGGACGGCGATATTCCGTTCTACAGCGAGGGCGAGGGCTGGCAGCGGCAGCACCATATTTATTCCAGCCCGTTCTATTATATCGATTACTGCCTGGCGCAGACGGTTGCCCTGCAGATGTGGGCGATGGAGCAGAAGGACCGCAAGGACGCCTGGGAGCATTACATGGCCTATACCCGCCAGGGCGGCAGCCGGGTATTTACCGAGCTGCTGAAGAACGCCGGACTGGAAAGCCCCTTTGAGGAAAGCTGCCTGAACGGGGTATGCCGGACCGCCAGCGAGTGGCTGAAGGGCTATGATATGACCGGAATTGAATAATACTATTGTGTAAATTATGAAACAGGGCAGGGGACTGCCAAAAATAAACTAGTCAGTTCTAATAAAAACGCAGGATATGATGCGATTGTCCTGCATTACAGAATTGACAAAGATAAATAAATATGATAGTATAAACTATAAAATTTAATCGATTGCAGGAAATACCCTGAAAACGATCATTTTTCCCCCAAATAACCATGTGAATCCGCGGCGCAAGCCCGATTCAAAATAGAAAAAACAATAAAAACAATAAGGAGGATCTGCAACATGAAAAAGTTTCTGGCTCTGTTGCTCGCTGTAGTCATGGTTCTTACCATGGTAGCCTGCGGCGAGGGCAAGAAGAAAGCTGACGGTCAGGTTGTTATCGGTACTTCTACCGAAGCGTCCGGCGACTGGGCCTATTCCGCTTTCGTAAGAAACCCCAACGCCACCGATAATGCGGTCGTGAAGCTCACCGATGATATGACCACTATCGAGAGCAACCAGCACGGTGACTATGTGATCAACAAGACTGTCGTTAAGTCCTACGAGCGTATCGAGGAGGAGAACGGCAACGTTACCTTCAAGTTCGTCATCAATGACGGCCTGAAGTTCAACAACGGCGAGGCTGTTACCGCCGAGAACTTTGTCGCCTGGACCATGTTCCTCGTCTCCCCCGCAGGTAAGGAGATGGGCGTTGTTTCCGCTACCTATAACATGCTGCCCGGCGGCCTGGCTTATCGTAACGGCGAGACCAACGTTCTTTCCGCTGTACGTCTGTATGATGAGAAGACCTTCTCCATCACCATCGCCAAGACCGGCGAGGATGGCGAGACCTCTTATCTGCCCTACTACTATGACATTGCTTATGCCCGCATGCAGGCCGTTAACCTCACCTACTGGTTCGGCGAGGGCTGGTCTGTTAAGGATGACGGCGAGGGCGTTTACTTTGTAAATGCCGACGGCAAGGAATTTACCGCTGCAACCGTTGGTGATACCGTTACTGCCGGCCGTTTTGCCACCGGTAACCGTGTTACCGCAGGCCCCTACAACCTCGTTAGCTTCGATGAGAGCTCCCGCGAGATCGTTCTGGAAGTAAACGAGAACTACAACGGCAACTTCGAGGGTCAGAAGCCCGGTATCAAGAAGCTGGTTATCGTTAAGACCTCCGATGATACCGTTATGGATATGATCTCCACCGGTCAGATCCAGATCTATTCCGGGATCGCCGATGGCGCCCAGGTTAACGCTGTTCTCGACCTCATCGAGGCCGGCACCATCGACAGCAGCCCCAGCCAGTATGACCGTGCCGGTTACGGTTACTTCGGCTTCGCCTGCGACCTTGGTCCCACCCAGTTCACCGAGTTCCGTCAGGCTGTTGCTTACCTGCTGGATCGCGTTGAGTTTGCCCAGACCTTCTGTAAGGGTTGGGGCAGCGTAGTGCATGGTCCTTACTGCACCGCTTTCTCCATGACCGACAAGACCGACATCGACAAGAAGGTCAACCACTATGACTACAACCCCGAAAAGGCTGTTGAGCTGCTGAAGCAGGCCGGCTTTGTTTATAACGCTGACGGTTCCGACTATGTTGACGGCTCCGGTGAGGTCCGCTATGCCAAGGTAACCGAGGAGCAGGCCAAGTACTATGAGAGCTTCAATAAGGTTCTGGCTGACGGCACCATTCTGATGCCCGCTACCCTGAACTGGGCTTCCTCCGAGGGTAACTCCGTTTCCGCCCTGCTGACCACCATGCTGGCGAGCAGCGATGCCACCAAGGCTGCCGGTGTTTCCATCGTTAAGACCGAGATGACCTTCCCCAGCCTGTTGAGCTATATGTATCGTCAGGAAATGAACGGCGCTGTCGGCGACTTCTCTGTTCCTACCTACAATATGTTCAACCTGGCTACCGGCTACAATGGCGGTGTCTATGATGAGTCCTACAACTGGACCACTGATCCCGAGTACATCGAGCAGGGCTACAACGTACAGCACCTGTACGATAAGGAGCTGGATAAGCTCTCCATGGATATGGTTTACGGCGTAGAGCCCGGCGACGAGGCTACCTACCTGAGCCTGTGGGAGAAGTATATCATTCGCTGGAATGAGCTGCTGCCCATGGTTCCCCTGTACTCCAACATCTATGTTACTGTTTATCCCAACACCATCGATAACTATGCCGAGGATTCCTTCTGGGGCTTCGAGCGTGCTATCCTGTATGCTAACTGGGTTGGTGCTAAATAATCTATCGCCCACACGTAGTTAATGCATCAAAAGAGGGGGCGGCGGTTCATCTGCCGCCCCCGTTTTTTTTACCATATGCCGTATATCCTGCATAAATAAATAGAATTTCAGTATTTGTTTACAATTTTCCAATTCAAAAGTTGCAATTTATCCGTAAATGGTTTATGATATAAGAATAAACGCCTTCATGCGTTTGCTCGTTATTTTATAATTGGGAGGCCAAAGGTAAATGGGGAAGTATATCCTAAAACGACTGGTATACATCGTCATCGTGTTCTTTATCGTATCACTGCTGATGTATGCCCTTTATAATTTAATTCCGGGCGACCCCGCTATGGTGGAAATGGAACCGCTGCGTAAGGTTCTAAAGCCGGCAGAGTGGCAGCGTCAGTATCTGGAAAAACGAGCCGAATTGGGATTGGATGATCCGCTTATCGTTCGCTATGCCCGTTGGATGGGCTTGATACCGGATGTGGGTGGGACATTGAACGGCCTTTTGCAGGGCCAGTTTGGTGACTCCACCGTGTATAAGCGTCCGGTCATTGATGTAATAAAAGCACCGATGGTCAATACGATCCTGCTAAACCTGTTCAGCACCATTCTTACCCTTGCCATTACCATTCCGCTGGGTATTTATTGTGCTGTCCATCGCCGGAAGGCTTCCGATAGCGCGATACAGGCGGTAACGGTAGTGGGATATAGCTTACCCAGCTATCTGGTCGGTATTGTATTCATCTATCTGTTTGCCGTTAAGCTGAAGATCTTCCCGGTAGGCGGCGCCAAGACCCCCGGCTCCACCTACACCGGATTTGCCGAGTTTGCGGACAGAATGTACTATATGGCACTGCCCATACTGGTACTGGTGTTCATCGGACTGGCGGGCATGACCCGTACCGTCCGCGCGGCGATGATCGATACCCTGACGCAGGATTATATCCGTACCGCACGGGCAAAGGGCCTGAAGGAAAAGGTGGTTATTTACAGCCATGCATGGCGCAATGCGCTGCTGCCGGTTTCCACCTCCATCATGGGCTGGATCATCTCGGTATTCACCGGCGGCTCGCTGGTTATCGAAACGACCTTTGCCCTGAACGGCACCGGCCGGCTGTACTGGCAGGCGCTGAACAACACCGACTATGAGCTGGTGCTTGCCATGCAGATGTTCTACACCGTGGTGAGCCTGGTAGGCGTACTGCTTACCGACTTGAGCTACGGTCTGGTCGATCCCCGCGTTCGTGTAAACAAGTAAGGAAGGAGGCTGCTGAATATGAGTAAAGAAAATAAGAAGGCAGGCTCCGGGGAGAAGAAGGGGACACTGGGCCGCTGGTTCTCCCGCCTGTTTTTCCCGAATAAGGAAATGGACATTTACGCAGAGGAAGCGCTGCAAAGCCCCGCCCGTATGGTGGCAAAGAGCTTCTTCTCCAAGCCGCTGGCTGTTATCTCTCTTGTACTGCTGATCCTCATCATGCTGTTTGTGTTTATCGCTCCCAGCTTTGTTGTGCTGGATCTGGGCGAGCAGGACAGCACGCTGGTCAATGTTTCCCCCGGATATTCCATGATGGACTATCCCGATGAGCTGGAGAAAGAGGGGATCGCCGATATTTCGGTCGGCTCCAACTTCTCCGCCGGTGTGGACGTAAACGGTAATGTTTATGTCTGGGGTAAAACCAAGGTTTCCCGTGTGATCGACGTTGCTGACGTTCCCAAGGAGGTTCAGAAGGCAAAGATCACGCAGATCGCTGCCGGCTTTGACCACATTGTGGCCGTGGACGATAAGGGAACCGTTTACTGCTGGGGCAACGCCCGTCTGGGGCAGACCAAGCTGCCGCAGGAGCTTTCCGAAAACAACCGTTTCCACAACTTCAAGATCACCAAGGTTTTTGCATCCCATCAGTTCTCCGCAGCCCTTACCGATGACAACCGCCTGCTCCTGTGGGGCAACGCGAACTTTGCCGATATCGGTATGGACAAGGAGCTGTATGACGGCCATGTGGTGGATGCCGCACTGACCGACACAGCCTATGTCATCCTGACGGATGAGGGTGCCGTGGTTTACTCCGGCGATAAGGCGACCTCTCTGCTTTCGACCGGTATCCCCGAGGGCGCCAAGAGCGGCGTGGTTTCCATCGCTGCTACCGCAAACTCCGTTGCTGCGCTGAAGAGTGACGGCACCATTCTTACCTGGGGCGTTACTACCCGCGGCGAGGGCTCCCTGCCTGCGTTCAGCGCCAAGCCCATCAAGATCGAGGGCGGGCGTTACCATTACACCGTTGTAATGGAGGACGGCAACGTTGCATCCTGGGGCCACAACCGTTATAAGCAGATCAGCGTTCCCGGTGAGCTGACCAATGACTCCGTGGACGTCAAGAACATCTATACCGGGTATTATCAGAACTACGCAGTAGACAACAACGGCGAAATCCACGCCTGGGGCCTCAAGGGCTTCCTGCTGGGAACCGATGACCTCGGCCGTGATATCTTTGCCCGTCTGGTAAACGGCGGTAAGATGACCATGACCATCGGTGCACTTTCCGTTGTGATTTCCACCATTATCGGCATTCTGCTGGGCGGTATCGCCGGTTACTTCGGCGGCTTCCTCGATATGGCCATCATGCGTGTGGCAGAGGTCGTTTCCAGTATGCCGTTCATCCCCTTCGCCATGATCCTTTCCGCAGTGCTTGGTTCGCGGGTAAGCGTGGAGCAGCGAATGTATATCATCATGGTCATTTTGGGTCTGCTTTCGTGGCCGGGGCTCTGCCGTCAGGTGCGTGCGCAGATGTTTGCCCAGCGTGAGATGGAGTATGTTACCGCTGCAAAGACCATCGGCGTTAAGGAAAACAAGATCATTTTTAAGCACATCATCCCCAACGTAATGTCCGTCGTGCTGGTTTCCATCACCCTTTCGTTCGGTACTTCCATGCTGACCGAAAGTACCCTTTCCTACCTGGGATTCGGTATTCCGGCACCCACACCCACCTGGGGCAATATGCTTTCCAATGCCAATAACAGCGTTATCATCCAGAACTTCTGGTGGAACTGGGTATTCGTCGGTCTGATCTTCGGTCTTTCCTGCGTCTGCATCAACCTGATCGGTGACGGTCTGCGTGACGCACTGGATCCGAAATCGAATGAAAGATAAGGAGGGTATAGTATGGATAACGAGAAAAAACTGCTTGAGATCATCGATCTGTATACCTTCTTTGATACAAAGCGCGGCACCGTAAAGGCCGTAAACAACGTTTCCTACACGGTAGAAGAAGGGAAGACCCTGGGCGTAGTAGGCGAGTCCGGCTCCGGTAAGAGCGTTTCGGCCATGAGCATCCTGCGCCTGCTGGACGGCAACGGGTATATTGCCGGCGGCGAGATTCTCTTTAACGGTGTGGACCTGACCAAGCTGCCGTTGAGCGAGATGTATAAGATCCGCGGCAACGATATTTCGGTCATTTTCCAGGAGCCCATGACCAGCCTTAACCCCGTTTTCTCCATTGAGCGGCAGCTTTCCGAGCCGTTTATCATCCACCAGGGGCTTTCCAAGAAGGAGGCCGCTGAAAAATCCATCGACCTGCTGCGTGAGGTTAAGATCCCCAACCCGGAGATCGTTGCAAAGCAGTATCCGCATCAGCTTTCCGGCGGTATGCGTCAGCGTGTTATGATCGCTATGGCGCTGGCCTGCCGGCCCAAGCTGCTGATCGCCGATGAGCCGACCACCGCCCTTGACGTGACCATCCAGGCACAGATCCTGCGCCTGATGAACGACCTGAAGCGGGAAAACGGCACCAGTATTCTGTTTATCACCCATGACCTGGGCGTTATTAACCAGATGGCGGACTATGTAGCGGTTATGTATTGCGGCCAGGTAGTGGAACGGGTTCCCGCCAAGATGCTGTTCGACCCCAAGACCGAGGTTTCCCACCCCTACACGGAGGGACTGTTGGTATCCATCCCCCGGCTGGATACACCCACCAATCAGCGGTTGGAGGCCATCCCCGGTGCGGTACCGCACCCGCTGGATCTGCCCAAGGGCTGCAAATTTGCACCCCGCTGCAAATACGCCACCGAAAAGTGCCACGAGGCCGAGCCTCCCATGACCCATCTGACCGAAGAACACCACATCAGATGCTATTACCCGAATAAGGAGGAGAGAAAACAAAATGTCAAATGATAAAAAAGTTTTGCTCCGCATCAGCAATCTGAAGCAGTGGTTCCCGCTGAAAAAGCGCGGGATGTATGTGAAGGCCAATGATGGCATCGACCTTGAGATCTACGAGGGTGAGACCTTCGGTCTGGTAGGCGAGTCCGGCTGCGGTAAGTCCACCTTCGGCCGTACCATTTTGCAGGTTTATCCCCAGACCGATGGCCGTACCATGTATTATGGCCGCACCATCGATGAGCTGTGCCCCGAATATATCCGTGAGACCATCAAGACGCTGGATAAGCGCCGCAAGCACCTGGTTACACTGGAGGAAAAACGGGATCATCTTCAGGCGGAATATGACGCCATGAGCGATGAGGATAAGCTGAAGCATCACAATGATTTGGCGGCTGCCAAGAAAAAGGCCCACGATGCGCTCCTGGATATCACCAACGTCATCGGCGGTTTCATTGTGGTGGAGGATCTTGCGCCCGTTTCGGAGCAGTTCCTCAAGATCAACAAGCTTTCCAAACAGCTGCATAAGCTCCATCTCAAGGAAAGATCCCTTTCGGTCGAATTGGCCGATATCCTTTACAAGTCTTCGGAGGACGCCCCCAAGGCGGCGGCTGCCCGCAAGAAGGTAGAGGAGGTTCAGGCGCAGATCGCAGAGGTCGAAAAGGAGCTTGCTGCGGAGCATGAAGTGCTGAACAAGATGCGTGAGCCGTATAAGGATGATGAGCGCTTCCAAAAGTATGAGGGCTACCGGGATGACGGTATTGACCTGGCACGACTGAATTATGAGGAGATGCGCCAGCTGCGCAGCGACCTGCAGCTCATTTTCCAGGACCCCTATTCTTCGCTGAACCCCCGTATGTCTGTCGGTCAGATCATCGGTGAGAGCCTGGTTTCCCACGGCTTTTACACCAAGAACAGCCCCAGACTGCAGGATGCGATTATGAGCGTAATGGAGGAGTGCGGACTTGCTTCCTACTTCCTGCACCGCTATCCCCACCAGTTCTCCGGCGGTCAGCGCCAGAGAATCGGTATTGCGCGAAGCCTGGCCACCAGCCCGAAGTTTGTCGTTTGCGATGAGGCTGTTTCGGCTTTGGACGTTTCCATTCAGTCGCAGATCATCAACCTGTTGAGCGATCTGAAGGAGCAGCAGAACCTGACCTATCTGTTCATTACCCATGACCTTTCGGTCGTTCGTTATATCTCCGATCGCATCGGAGTTATGTATTTGGGTAATATGGTGGAACAGGCCGAATCGCAGGAGCTGTTCGAGCACCCGCTGCACCCCTATACCGAAGCCCTGCTGGGCGCCATTCCCACCACCAATGTGGATGATGACCGTGATCTGGTCATTTTGGAGGGCGATATCCCCAGCCCGGTCAATCCCCCCAAGGGCTGCAAATTCCATACCCGCTGCAAGTACTGCACCGATATCTGCAAGATCGTGACGCCCGAAATGGAGGAGGTTCGCCCCAACCACTTTGTGGCATGCCACCATATCCTGAAGGATAATCTGTAAGCGGTACACGAGGAGATCCCATGATTTTTAAGGAACGCCAAAAGCGCGCAATGGACACCATGAACCATCGCAACCGGGAATATCTGAACCGGATGAACGGGCAGCAGGGGGAGGACGGCGAGCCGAGCCTTCCCGCTGACCCGAAGGATGAAAACCCTCTTGCCAAGGAGAATTTGGAGAAGGGTGATCTTTCCGCAATGGTCATTTCGGCATTGCTGACCTTTCTACCCATTATGCTGATCCTTGCGGCGATCATGTTCCTTGCGGTCAAGCTGCTTTCTTAAAGGCAAAACGAAAAGGCAGACTCTTTTACGGAGTCTGCCTTTTATGCTGCTGTTTTTGGGCGGGGAAGGGGAGAGGACTATTTGAGAAGCGCAAGGATGCTCTCTACGGCCTTTTCAATGCCGAGGGCGGATGTATTGAGGCAGATATCGTAATTCGCCTTGTCGCCCCATTTTTGGCCTGTCATGAACTCGTAGTACTTGGCGCGCTCCTTATCAACGCTGATGATCTTCTGCCGCAGGGCTTTATCGGTGATCTCCTCGCCGAAATGCTCCCATTCGCGGCAGCGCTGCATCTTGAAATCCATATCGGCATAGATGAACAGCTTTAACGGATTTTTATCCCGCAGGATGTAATCCGCGCGGCGGCCGACAATGACACAATTGGACTTTTCGGCCATTTCCAGAATGATGCGGCCCTCCTCCGAAAGGACGGAAACCTGCTGCTCGGCCAGCGGATTGCCGATGGAAAGAAAGGTACGGCCGGTAGTGACGGCAAATACAGGCACCGGGTTCTTTTCCTCGATGCTGCGGATGTATTCCTCCGCCAGATTGGTGCGCCGGATCAGCTCGGTGACGATCTCATGATCGTAGTACGCGATGCCAAGCGCCTGCGCAAGCTTCCGGCCGATTTCCCGGCCGCCGCTGCCAAATTCACGACCAACTGTAATGATTCTACTCATAATGATACCTCCCTTGGTCGGCAGATGATGATTGCATCTTCATCATAGCTTAATCCGTGGCTTCTGTCAATGAAACGCGGGGCAGGGGAGAGGGATTTTTTCTATGGAAAAGCGGTGCAGCCCATGACTACACCGCCTTTTCCTGTAAAGGTTATTTACTTTGCACTCATTTCGGCCTTTTTCAGCGCCTCGATAAACTGATCGCAGGAAATGGTACAGGTGGAGGTCAGCTCCGCAGCGGCGGGAACACCCTTTCTGCCATCTTCCTCTTTCAGCTGCATGGAGGAAACATCGCTGACCGTTTTACCGGTGCAGTAGTCCTCCAGCGCATTGACCTGCTCGAACCATTCCTTCCCGATGGAAGAATACTTTTTCAAGCCATAATCGTAGCCCAGCTCTTTTTTACTTTTGTAGGTGTCCGGCCAGGTAACGGCGCCGGCCTTATTGTAGGTGGCGATGGCCTCGGTGCAGTCGAATTTGACCGAAAGGATCTTTCCCTCCTGATCCAAAAGGAGGGCGCAGGTGGTCACCTTGGCCTCCGCGCGGCCGTCATCATCGTCCTCCGCCGGGCTGACGGCTGAATCGACCGCCATACCAAGACCGATGCGGGTTGTGGCGCCGTTGGGGCCGGAGGCGGCAGGGGTGCCGCCGTTTGCGCCGCCGTTGCTGTTATCGCCGTTATTGGGGGTGCCGTTATTGCAGGCGGCCAACGCCAACACCATAACAAGGCAGAGAATCATTGCGAGTAGTTTTTTCATCATCTTTCCTCCGTGCTTTTATTATTCGGTTCTGCAGAACCAATGGTATTATGCACCGAAAAGATGAAAACATAAATGAGAGCATAAAAACAGAGCGCCGGGAATTTGAACTGCACCCCATTTGTTAGACAGTATGTTATACTGAATAACAAGTGGGGTGTTTAATTATGCCAAAAGGGGTACCGAACAAAAAATACACACCAGA
>SFFJ01000041.1 GCA_004557855.1 Oscillospiraceae bacterium | reverse complement strand
CCGTAAGCCACCAGCGCCCAGCGGGCATCCATGCCCCGCTGCACATCGTGCTCCACCAACGCCAGGCCCTTGGTCACTGTGGCGCCCATCTTGGCGCGGTTCACCACCTCCAGCCGGTCGCTGGGATACTGGGCCATCACCTCCGGCAGATGGAAGTGGTAGCGCATATCCGCGTCGGGCATGGTGGCCTTCAGCAGAGAATCACCGTAGATAAAAGCGCGTTCCATAGGACTGCCTCCCCATGTGGTTTTTATCTAATATAGCATATTAGCACACGCGCGTCAATAGATTTTTCTGCTGGATTTCTTGCATGATGTGCCCGTATGTGGTATACTATACAGTAAATCGGATACAGGGGTGTCGCTATGGAATATGACAAGGAATTGATCGCCCACAAGCTGCAGCGGTGGGACAAGTTCATCACGGATTATCATCTGCCGGACTGGGAGACGATACCGGATTTCGGCCTGTATATGGACCAGGTCATCGTACTGCTGGAGCAGTATCTCAGCTTTATTCCCGCGCCGGTGGGCGGCAAGGAGCGCTTTGTCACGTCCTCCACCATCAACAACTACGTTCGGCTGAAGATCATGCCCGCGCCGGAGAAGCGGAAATACCACCGCATCCACATCGCGTACCTCATCATGATCCTGACCATGAAGCAGAGCCTGAGCATCAGCGATGTGCAGAAGATCCTGCCCGCTGACAGCAACGAGACGGACGTCCGCGCGGTGTATGAGGATTACTCGCTGAAATTCCGCCGGGTGGGGCTGTTTTTCAACCAGCAGGTGCAGTCCGGGTCGGAGGGCATCCGCAGCGCCAACGAACAGAACGGCAATAACGCCGTGGAGCTGCTGGTCATCGAAAGTGCGCTGATCGCCGGGTTTTCCAAGATATTGGCGGAGAAGCTGATACGCCTGTGCGGCGCAGATGCCGAGGATGTGCTGGCCGCGGAGCAGACACCGCCCCAGCCGTGATCAACAGGGCTATTGTATAGCATTTCCGAGGGAAATATGTGAACGAACTATAAAATCCGTGGCCGAAAGGCCACGGATTTTCTTATGGCGCGGCGCATATACTCCCGCGAGGTGATCGTATGAAAAAGCTCCTGCCGTATGTGCTGGCATTCCACGCCGCCCTGGCCGCGGCGATCCTGCTCTGGGCGCTGCAGGAAAAGTTCCCCGGCCCGCTGACCAACACGCTCTCCCCCATATGGAACAGCCCATGGGAGATAGGCAAAGCCGCATTCTTTCCCCTGCTGGCGGCGGCACCGACGCTGTGGGTGCTGCAAAAGGGCGGCAGCCGGGGCGGACTGTGCCTGATGGCCCTGTCCGGCGCGGCGCTGGCCCTGGCGCTGGCCTGGACGCCGCTGGCGCCGGCGGCGGTGGCCGTGCTGGCTATCACGGCGGCGCTGGCCCTGTACCCTGAGTGTGGCCTATATCCTGCTGACCATTTTGCCCCCCGCCGGCGGCATATTTACCCCGTGTACCGTGGCGACCGGCGGCACCATCCCGTTTTGAGGGCGCAAAAGCCTCCCCCTTGGGGTACGGCCTGTTTCCCTCGTAGGGGCTGATGCCCACATCCGCCTGCATGCAGAGGTTCCCGCTGAACACCCGTAGGGGCCGGAGCCCCCGACGGCCCCAAAAAAGGCACCCCGTAGGGGTGCCTTTTTGTTATTCAAGCTCGGAAGGGGCTAAATTATCTCTGGCCGTCAGGCCAGGGATAATTTAGCGCAAAAAGAAGGCCCCGTAGGAAAGCAGCATTTACTATACCTCCCGCTGCCGCGGGAGGGATATATATTTATCCCCCGCTACAGCGGGGGATATTAATTTTGTCCGCGCCGACAGGCCAGAGATAATTAAGCGCAAAAAAGAAAGGCCCCGTAGGAAAGCAATCTCTATTCACCCCACCCCCGCCAGGGGGTGGGATAATTAAGCGCAAAAAAAAGAAAGGCCCAATGGGCCTTTCTCTTTTTTGTGTTTAATTAGAACTCCTTTTTCTTGCCGATGACGACGGCGGAGCCGGCGACGGAGGTCAGAGCCATACCGACGTACATAGCGATGCCAGCGTCAAAGGT
>SFFJ01000011.1 GCA_004557855.1 Oscillospiraceae bacterium | reverse complement strand
TCTGGTGTGTATTTTTTGTTCGGTACCCCTTTTGGCATAATTAAACACCCCACTTGTTATTCAGTATAACATACTGTCTAACAAATGGGGTGCAGTTCACATCCCTTGCCGCAGCTCCTTTTTTGCTTTCCGTGTGAATGTGGTTATGGCCGTTACTTCTTGCGCAGGAGGGCGGCCGAGCCGAGCAGCGCAATGACCGCTGCGGCTACGGCGATGCCTACGGCATCCCGGGCGCCGGTGGCAGGGTTGGGCTGCCCGCCGACGGAGAAGGTCGTAGCGGCGGTTGCGCCGTCAAAATAAACCGAAAGGGTGTGGGTGCCGGGGGTCAGCGACTTCGTGCAGGCTGCGGTCAGTTTTACCCAAGTGCTGCCATCCCAAGTGGTGTAATTGGCGGGGGTAAGGATGACGCCATCCACCGCAACGGAGCGGAACGTTGCATAGTTATAGTCGATGCGGAACACCGCAGCGCTGCCAGCGGCGACCGTCTGGTTCGCGCCGGAGAGGAACGCCGGGTCGGCGGCCTCCGGGGTGATGATAATGCCAGAGCCGCCGGGGGTAGGCTTTGCGGGGGTGGGGTCGGCCGCCCCGCAGGCGGTGCAGCTGCCGTTTTCAAAGGCATGTTCTTCCGCCGCATCAAACGCCCCGCAAACGCATTGGCCACGATGCTTTCCGTCATTGACAGGCACCGTTTTATGGCCAAAATCATGCGGCTCAATACGGGCCTCCCCGCAAACATCGCAAGTCATGCTGTGAAAACCGTCCATGTTATCACAGTAAGCAAAATTATGCTCCCCAGTATCCAATTCAGCGCCGCAAACTGTGCATTTCTTCACGTGGTGCACCCCGTCATCGGCAGGTTCCCAAGTGCTGCGCTCATGCGTGCAGGGGGCAGGAGGGATGGTGGCCGTTTCTTTGTAGTGGCAAACGCTGCACGTGCGATGCTTTAATCCCGCCTCGGTGGCGGTTGGCTCTTTATCGATGATCCAGTCGTCGAAGGTGTGGGCGGCATTATCAATGCCGGTTGCGTTACAGTCCGCACAGACTTTCCAATGGCCGGTCTCATCAAATATCCAGTCGGAAAGGGCGGTGTGGTTACTGGGATTAAGATCGCCATACGATTGGCTGCAAATCTCGCACTTTTTCGCTTCGGTGCAGGTGGCAGCGTCGCCGGTGTGGGCGGTTTTTTCTATATCTGTGTTGCAAGCTGAACAGGTTTTCCAATGGTGAGTTTCATCCGATGCCCAGTCGGAAAGATGGGTATGGTTACTGGGATTAAGCTCGCCGTATGGTTCGCCGCAAATCTCGCACCTTTTTGCTTCGGCACAGGTGGCAGCGCCGCCGGTGTGGGCGGCTTTATCAATGTCGGCTGCTTTACAGTCTGCACAGTCTTTCCAGTGGTCGGTCTCATCCGATGTCCAGTCAGAAAGATGGGTATGGTTATTGGGGTCAAACTCGCCATACGATTGGCTGCAAATCTCGCACCTTTTCGCTTCGGTGCAGGTGGCGGTGCCGCCGGAGTGGGCGTATTTCTCGATGTCTGTGTTGCAAGCTGAACAGGTTTTCCAATGGTGAGTTTCATCCGATGCCCAGCCGGAAAGGGCGGTATGGTTACTGGTGTCAAACCCACCGTATGGTTCGCCGCAGACGGTGCACACCATTTTTGCGGTGCAGGTTGCGGTGCCGCCGGTGTGGGCGGTTTTTTCTATATCTGTGTTGCAAGCTGAACAGGTTTTCCAATGGTGAGTTTCATCCGATGCCCAGTCGGAAAGGGCGGTATGGTTATTGGCGTCAAGTTCGCCATATGTTTGGCCGCAGATGCTGCACTTTTTCTTTGCGGTGCAGGTGGCGGTGCCGCCGGAGTGGGCTGCAAAGTTCAGCTTTTCGGTGCAGTTGGCATCTACACATCGGTGCCAATGGCCGGTGGCGTCGGATGTCCATCCATCACTACAAATGTGAGAATGGGGAGCCGGGGAGCTGATGGTAACCTGCGATGCATCCGTTTGCCCGGGGGTTTCGTTGCCGTTGACCGTCAACGTTCGGCCGTCGGTGTTGCCGTTTATGATGGTCGCATGGATGGCACGGCCGGTGGCATTTTTATTGGTGACGGTGATGGCGGAGGTGCCGGAAACGGTGAGATTTCCAAGGGGACCGTCGCCCTGCGTGGCCTGAATGGCGGCGCTGTCAGCGGAATTGTTGGTGGCAATAAGGGTGGCGTCGGAAACGGTAATGTTATTCGCCCGAAGCGCATGGCCATTACCGGCGGTGGCCGTGAGGGCGATGCCGGTGACAGTAAGATCGCCAAGGACAGAAATTGCCGTACCGCGCGTTGTTGTGCTCAAGGATAGTGTATCCTTCCCGGTGGCCCCGGTGATGATGAGATTTTTTATGGATTTGATGGCATTTTCGTCATTGGCAGAAAGGGCTTTTTTCCTTGGAGGGTCACATTGCCGAAGACGGTGATGGTGATCTCGTTTTCGCCGGTTTTGGTCACCTTGAGGAAGGAACCGGAATTTGGCTGGTTAACACTGAATTTACCGTTTTTACCGGGGATATAATAGCAGACTGTTTCATCATCCGCGAATTCCCAACGATTATTTTCGATGATAATTTCACCATTAAACGAAACGGATTTTGCGAAAGCGGCAGTAGGGAGCATGGCGAGGGCCATGCAGAGGGCGAGCAGGATGCTGAACAGGCGTCGTTTCATCGTGGGGGCTCCTTTGGATGTCATATTTGTCGTAGTTATCTTCTATTATACCGCAGGAGGCGCACGGTGCAAGGGGGAACGAGGGGAAAATGCACGAAACATGTCGGAAAATGTGGATGAGGAATGGCATACTGCACAAAAACAGATGGAGACAATCGGCTTTTTGACGAATGGCGCAGCAATAATAGTGTGCAAAAATATGAATGGAGACCGCAGCAAAATCATTTGCCACGGTCTCTTTTCCTTTATTACAGCTCGCTGCTTTTATGGATGCCGGTCACCGAGAAAATGACCCACTCCGCAATGTTCACCGCATGGTCGCCGATGCGCTCGAAGTACTTGGCGATCATCAAAAGGTCGATCGCACGTTCCCCGTTCGCCGGGTTTTGGGCGATTTGTGGGATCAGCTCCTGCTTTATGCGGTCAAAATATTCATCCACAATATCGTCTTCGGCGATGACCTGCTGTGCCAGCCCGGTATCCCGCCACACATAGGCATCTGCACTTTCAGTCACCATTTTTATGGCGGCCTTGGCCATTTCCCGCAGCATGGTGCAGTTGGTGCAGCGGTATTCCATGCAGGTGACAATCTCCGCAATATCCTCCGCCTGATCGCCGATTCGTTCCATATCGGTGATCATTTTCAGTGCGGCGGAGATCTGCCGCAGATCGCGGGCCACCGGCTGCTGCTGAAGCAGCAGTTTAAGGCACAGGCTTTCGATATCCCGTTCCTTTTGGTCGATTTCGGCATCCAGCGGCGCTACACGGGCGGCCAGCGTCTTATCGCCATCGCTCAACGCCTTGGCCGATAGCGCTATCGCTTCCTCGCACAGGGCGCCCATTTCGGTCAGCTCCCGATTGAGCTGCGAAAGTTGTTCATCAAAGTGACTTCTCATTAACCGAACCTCCCCGTGATGTAATCCTCCGTCTTTTTCTCCTTTGGTTGAGAGAACAGCGCCTCGGTGTTGCCGAATTCAATCAGCTTGCCCAGCAGGAAAAACGCCGTTTGATCCGAAATGCGGACAGCCTGCTGCATATTATGCGTAACGATAACAATGGAATAAGACCATTCGCTGGCAACGGCCGTAGTCAAAAACCGCACACTTTCAAACAGGCTGGGCATCCGGCTGGTCGCATTGCCGGAGACCATCATCACCGCCATTGCTTCGCCGATGGCCCGCCCGACACCGAGCACCACCGCCGCCGCAATACCGCTGCGTGCCGACGGGACCGATACCTTAAAATAGGTTTCTACCGGTGTAGCTCCCAAAGCCAGCGAAGCCTCCTCATATTCCCCGAGGACGGCCTCCAGCGCCGTGACCGATACCTTGATAATGGAGGGGAGGATCATAATGGCCAGTACGATAATCGCCGCCAGCAGGCTTGCGCCGTCCGGTACATGGAACACCTTGCGAATTCCGAGCACCAATACCATCATTCCCACCAGGCCGTATACCACCGACGGAATTCCCGCCAGCAGGCTTACCGCCGCCTGCATCGTATTCTTTATTTTAGGCGGCGCCTGCTTCGCCAGATAGACCGCCGTCAGAAATCCAATCGGCACCCTCAGCAGGATGGCGCCGGCCGTGCCGTAGATGCTGGTGAGGATAAAGGGCAAAATGCCGTAACGGGGCTCCGCTGCGATGGAGGCCCAAACCTTACCGAACAGGAACTCCCCCAGGCCGACCTGCCGAATGGCCGGGATGCCGGACAGCACCAGGTAAATGCTGATCAGCAGAACAAATCCTACCGTGATGAGCCCCAGCAGGAAAAAGATAAAATGAACGATCTTTTCGCCTGTCTTTTTCATTGTCGATGCTTCCTCCTTAACGGAAAAGACGGCAGCATCTGCCGCCGTCCCTTCCTTTCCACTTTAGTTGGCGGCTACCGCCCCGGCAGCGGAGATCAGCTCGGCTGCCCCGGAGGAAGTGATATACTCAAAGAATTTCTGTGCGCACTCGTTGAGCGCCTTACCCTCAACCGTCACCAGCACGAAGGGGCGCTGGATGGCATAGGTACCGTCCTTTACGGTCTCCTCGGAGGGAGCGACCCCGCCGACGGAAAGTGCCTTTACAGTGTCCTTGATCGCCGCCAGAGAAGCATAACCGATGGCATCGGGGTTCTGCGCTACGGTGGTGATCACATCACCGGTGGAGGTCAGCTCCTGACGATACTTGCAGGTATCGGCGGTCTTGGTAATGGTCTCAAAGCCGTCACGAGTACCGCTGCCGGCTTCACGGCCGATCAGTACTATCTCGGCATCCTCGCCGCCAAGCTCTTTCCAGTTGGTGATCTTGCCGGTGTAGACGTCGGCGATTTGCTTGATGGTCAGGTCACTTACGGTATTCTCGGGGTTCACGATGATGGCGATACCGTCATAGGCCAGAACAGTTTCCTTGAGACCGGCTTCCTTTTCCACGGCCTTCAGCGCCCGGCTGGAAAGGCCGATATCGCAGCGGCCCTCCTGAACGGCCTTGATGCCGGAGCCGGAGCCGGTGGGATTGTAGGTAAAGGTAATGCCCTTATTCTCATTCATAAAGGCTTCGCCCAGTGTGTTGATGACCTTCTGCATCGAGGTGGAGCCATCGGTGGAAATGGAGCCGGTCAGCTCGGTGGGCTGGGGCTCGGGCTGGGGGTCATTATTATTGCCGCAGCCGGTCAGCATCAGTGCGGCGGCACAGGCAATGGCAAGTACAATTGCAATCAGGTTTTTCATGTCTAACATCCTTTCTTCTTTTTACATTTGATTTCTTTTAGCATCTTCATCTTATCGCCCCCATGTAAAAAGAAAAATTCCGCTTCTGTAAAAAGAACATCAAATTTTTTGGGCAAAATGAACATCCCCCGGTGTCAGCGGGGGATATTTCAAATGTACGTCCTATTGCATCAGCACAGATCGTCAGCTGCACATCTGCTTTGCAGTCTTACCGTAAAACAATGCCTAACTTACAAACACAGCATCCGTAAGACAGTAGGTTCTGTTGCCGTTTTCTTCGTAAAAGCCGAACTTACCGATCAGCGTGACGGAGTCGCTGTTTTGGGGAAGGTCCTGACCCCCGGCCGGAGCAAATTCCAAACCGACGGAGCAGCAGGCAGCCGCATCGGTAACGATGCAGGTATGGTATTCCTTTTCTATATCCGGGTCAACGTAAAGCTCATAGACCCCGTATATCTTTATCGTTTTTCCAAGGTATTGCTCCGGTTCCGAAATCATATGATATACTTCCGCATAGACCATGTTGCTGCTGAACTCGGTCAGATCAATATCGATACGGCCAGGCTCGGATGTAGGCTGCTTCTCGGTCAATCGGCTTTGTGAACCAGGAGGGGAAGGCGTCTGACTGTTTGTCTCATTCTTACCCCCGCAGGCGGCAAGTGATACAAGCGTCAACACCATCATCAATACGCAGAAAAGCATCTTCATTTTCTCACCCCTTCCAGCGCCCTGCCCGTCATCCATGATAAGCCAAACGCACCGATGTGAACGGCGACAATGGTGGAGCCTACCGGCGTCCCGGCAAGAATGGAAACCAGAATGCCAAGCAATGCACAAAAAACCGAAAGCACCGCCGCACAAACTGTCACGCTGCGAAAGCTCTTGAACATACGCATGGCGGAAAGTGCCGGAAAGATCACCAGAGCGGAGATCAGCAGAGAGCCGACAAGGTTCATGGCCAGCACAATGATCACAGCCACAACAACGGCGATCAGTAAATTATAACATCCCGTGTTGATGCCGGTCGCTTTTGCAAAGCTCTCATCAAAGGTCACGGCGAAGATTTTATTGTAAAACAGGATAAACACCGCCACGACCAGCACCGACATTCCCACAGACAGCCATACCTCTGCAAGGGACAGCGTCAGGATAGAGGTTGAGCCGAACAATGTACTGCAAACATCCCCCGAAAGATTTGACGAGGAGGAAAAAATGTTCATCAGCAGATATCCAATGGCGAGCGCCCCCACCGAGATCATGGCGATAGCCGCATCACCCCTGATCTTCGCATTCTGTCCGGTACGCAGAAGCAGCACGGCGCTGATGATTGTAATAGCCATCACCAGGGGCATTTCACTTGTGATTTGCAGCACTGCGGCGATGGCCATCGCCCCGAACGCCACATGGGAAAGCCCGTCACCAATGAAGGAAAACCGTTTCAGCACCAGCGTAACCCCCAATAGAGAGGAGCAAAGCGCAATCAATACGCCGACAATAAGCGCATAGCGGACAAACGGATACGCCCAGTAGAGGGTCAGCTTTTCCAAAATGGCGGTTATCATGCGCCACCGCCCATGTGCCGTGGAATACAGTAACGCCGGCGTGAATAATGCGGCCGGCGCATTTGGCTCCTGCTGTAAAATCGTGGGGAAGCACAAGTGCCGTCGTTCGCAATGGCCTTAAAATCAAGTCCTTGCAGAACCGGCTTCCCATCGCAGCCGACACAGCGCTTTTGATCAGTAAGCCGTACCATAACCTTGCCTCCTTACCCCAGCGCCTGCTTCAGCACGGAAAGGTTTTTCTCCATAACGGAAAGGTATGTCGTGCCGTTTGCCGCATCCTTTGATGTCGTAGACTGCATAGAGTCCATGGTCAACACCTTTTGATTTTTCGCAGCCGTATTCTGCACGATAGTCCCCGCAATTTTATGCCGCGCCCCCTCGATGGTCAGCACACAAGGCAGCCCCAGCTCATCCACCTTCCTGGCAAGGAATGTTATGGTATCAAAGCCGGCTTCGGTCTCGGCGGAACAGCCCGCAAATGCGGCGTAGTAGCTCAAACCATAGTCATCAACCAGATAGCGGAACGGGAAACGGTCGCCGAACAGAATAGTCTTATAGGCTGCCCCGGCCACCGCCGCCCGGTAGTCCGCATCAAGGGCAGACAGCTTTTTCACATAGGCATCGGCATTGGCAGCATAGGTGTCCTTGTTTTCCGGGTCAAGCTCCTGCAAGGCATCGGATATTGCACCGACCAGAATTTCGGCGTTCTTCAAAGACAACCACACATGCTCGTCATATTCCGCATTATTCTCATGGTCATGTCCGTCCTCTTGGTCATGTTCGTCTGCATCCTCGTGGTCATGGTCGTGTTCGGTTCCCTGCATCCCCTCAATGGTTTCTTCCGCTTTTATGGAATTCCCCATCACCTCCATCAGATTGATGACCTTCACATCCTTGTTGGCGGCATTTTTCAAAGCCCCCTCGACCCAGCCGTCAGACTCGCCGCCCACATGGATAAACAGGTCGCAGGTGGAAATTTTTACGATATCATCGGCGGTGGGCTGATAGCTGTGAAGGTCAACGCCGTTATCCAACAGCATCGTGAGCTCGGCATTTTCCGCCTTATCGCCGAGAATCTCCCTGGCCCAGTCGTATTCGGGGAAATTGGTGGTGACAACCTTCAGTTTTCCTGTTTTGTCCGGATTGTTTTTTTCATGGTCTTTCTGCTTTGTACAGCCGGCAAGAATGCAGACCGGCATCATGATCGCAAGTAGCAGCGCAATTATTTTTTTCATATTGTAATACCTCCGAATGATGATAAGAGCTGAAAATGGGCGCAAAAATACAAGGGTTACGGCAGACCCGCAAAAGCCTATCCGAAAAACAGACAGGCTGCACCCTTGTGATATGCTCTTATTCTTAATTCGTCAGCTTGACCTTAAGTGAAACCGGTGTATCGCTTTGCGCGCAGTCCGTGCGGGCAAAACTACCCCTGTACGGTATATCGGTAAATGCAGCAGCAAAGGCTGCGGCAGATACGGCAATCGAGAGGTTTTTCAAGGTGGTCCGGCAAATACTGATCTGATGGCAGATCGTGCAGCCTTCACCCACACAATCGTGGTTGGCTTCCGCTGCGATAAAAAGAGCAGAACCGAGCATGAAAAATAAGACCGTCACAATAAAAAGTACCGCTGCGATCTTCTTTCTCTTCCCCATTCTGCTCACCGCCCTTCTTCTGCAAGCGCATATACACTTTCTGTAAATCGTCGCTCTTCTTTCGGGTCTCCCCGGCGGGTGCTCTTTCCGCAGCGGCAGTTACAATTTGAAACTCATTCTCAAATTATACAAAATGATTCGAATGTTGTCAATATGAGAATTTGTCGCAAAATGAAAGAAGGCATCTTCCCTTTATCATATAAAAATCCCCGGAGCATCTCTGCTCCGAGGATGGAACGGTCAGCCTGTCAGGTCTCCCCTTTTTTGTCGGCGACGATATTATTGATCCAAATACCCTTTTTGACCATCACCGAACCGATGATGCACTTGATGATCTCAAGGCTTTGGCAGCAGGTATACAGCATCAAAATGGGCATGGTGGTGTATCTGCTTAAAACATAGGCAATGGGAATATTGACGCCCCATACAAAAGCGCTGTCAAACAGGAAGGTGATCACGGTCTTGCCGCCGGCCCGCAAGGTAAAATACAGGGCGTTGGTCAGGGCCGTAAAGGGCATCAGGCAGGCGCCAACGGTAATAAACTGGGTCGCCAGGTGCCGAACGGCATCGGTGGTACGGTAGATCAGCGGGAAATAGGTTCCGACAAGGGCCATCAGCAGGCCGACGCCTATCGAGATTGCCACCGAAAAGGATGTAGTATGCCGTGCAGTCACCTTGGCCCGTTCGAATTCCCCGGCGCCAAGCTCCTGTCCCACCATAATGCTGATGGTATTACCAAGCGCAAGGTACACGCAGGCAAACGCATTCCATATCGTACTGCTGATATTGGTCGCAGCTACCACATCCAGGCTCCGCAACGAGTAGCACTGGTTCAGCATGGCCATACCGGCAGCCCACAGGCCCTCATTCAGCAGGAGCGGCGTTCCCCGCCGTACAATATCCCAGAAAAGGTGGCAGGGAATGTGCATCGAGCGATAAAGCCCGCTGATATAGGGGAACCGTGCCGTATGACGGTGCGTCCAGATGACCACAATGGCCAGCTCCACAAAACGGGAAAGAACCGTAGCAATGGCAGCACCGACGACTCCCATCCGGGGGGCGCCGAAGTGCCCGAAAATGAGGATATAGTTAAAGGTAAGGTTCACCAGCACCGCCACGATCCCCGCCTTCATCGGCAGCAGCGTTTCGCCGGTTTCTCTCAAGGTGGCTGCGTAAGCCTGCGTAATGGCATACGGGATCAGCCCGATATACATGACACGCATATACTCCAGGCCGAATTTCAGCGACGCCTCGGCGTCCTCTATGCGGCCCTCACCCTTGAGGTACAGCCCGATGAGCTGCGGCCCGAAAGCAGCCAGTACGGCAATGCAGATGCCCGTCAGCACCGTGCAGATGATCAGCTTAAACCGCATGGTGTGCTGAACACCGTCCATATCGTTATTGCCGTAAAATTGCGCACCGAAAATGCCCGCCCCGGCCACAGCGCCGAAGACGATCAGATTAAAAACAAACAGCAGCTGGTTTGCAATTGCAACGCCGGACATTTCCACGGTACCTACCCGACCGATCATCACATTATCCAGCAAACTGACAAAGTTCGTTATCGCATTCTGCACCATAATAGGCACCCCGACCGCCAACACCCGGCGGTAAAATGCCCTGCTGCCAAAGAGTTTATTTTGCATGGGTTATCTCCTCTCCTGAAAAGACGCAGTAACCACTATCCTACTGTTTTTTAGGAAAAAGTCAAGCCTTTTCACGAAATTCGTCAAAAGAAGTCCCCGCCTTCGCAAAGAAAGCGGGGAATGCATGTTATAAAAGACTTGCGGCCTTATCGGGCTCCAGCACCTCGGGCTGCTTTTGGTGGCTCTTAATGTACTGTGTCCACTTAATATAGCCGTAGGTGGTATTGGTAAGGTAGCCCGCCTTGAGCACCAGCAGCACCCACTGCCCGGAGATAATATTGATCGCAGCCTCCAGCAGCGCGCAGATATACCATGCGATCCATTGTTCCCGGTAGCGCAGCAGGATGAACACACCGTTGGCAATACCGACTGCGCTGGCGCAGGCATCCAGATAGCAAACGATGGTTTCCAGCGTGGGTGTGGCAGAAAGGAACCCTTCGATCTCCAGCGTGGTAAGGAAATAACCGACCACGACCGTCCACACCACGATACCGGCAAGCACCAGTACCTCCTGCAAGCCGGTCAGACGGCGTACCTCGGTCAGCTCCTCCTGTTCCCTGTCCTTGTGGCGGTTCCAGTTGATAAAGCTGATGATGTCGATGGGAATCCAGAAGAACAGCGTGGTGGCCATGGTGGCAAACCGGTAGGAAAGCACCACACAGATCAGGATCTCGGTCACCTCAACACCCAGTGAAACGATAAAGTTCCATTTGCTCTGCTTGGAAATCAGCAGCTCGCAGGTGATATTGAGGAAGATATCCAGCAGATAAAGCGCCATAATGACCTTGCCGTTTACTCCGCCGAAGTCCTCCTCCGGGAAAAGGAAAGCGAACACAAAGGCAAGTACGGTAATGCTGATGAACCAGATTTTTTCGTAGGTGGTAAAATACCCCCACAGTTTTTTCATTTTTTCTTTCATATAGTCCCCCTGTTATTCGTTAGGTAAAGTAACAACACCGGCATCGCACATCTTTTGCAGCGACATCAGAATGCCCAGCTTGGCGTGCGCCCAGGTAAGTCCGCCCTGATAGTAGATGGCATACGGCTCACGAATGGGGCCGTCGGCGGAAAGCTCGATGGAGGAGCCCTGCACAAAGGCACCTGCCGCCATAATGACCTCGGAATCGTAGCCGGGCATGGCATAGGGCTCGGGGGTCACATAGCTATCCACCGGGGCGGCGCTTTGCACACCCTTGCAGAACGCCACCATAGCGTCCTTGCTGCGCAGCTCAATGGCCTGAATGATATCGTGGCGGGTCTCGGATGAGGTCGGGACACAGCGATAGCCCAGCTTTTCATATACGCCTGCTGCAAAGATAGCGCCCTTTACAGCGGAGGCGGTAACGGTGGGAGCAAGGAAAAAGCCCTGGAAGAAGGACTGCATCATCCCCAGCGTTGCACCCAGTTCTGCGCCCAGACCGGGAGCCGTCAGGCGGTAAGCACACTGTTCTACACATTCGGTCGTGCCGCAGATATAGCCACCGGTGGGAGCAAGTCCGCCACCGGGGTTTTTGATGAGCGACCCGACGATCATATCAGCGCCGACGTCGCTCGGCTCGATGATCTCGGTGAATTCGCCGTAGCAGTTATCCACCATGCAGATCACACCGGGCTTAATCTCCTTCACAAAGCGGATCAGCTCGCCGATCTGCTGCACCGAGAAGGTGGGGCGGGTGGCATAACCCTTGGAACGCTGAATGGTGATCAGCTTGGTTTTTTCATTGATCGCCTTGCGGATATTTTCATAGTCGAAGGTGCCGTCCGGCAGCAGTTCGGTCTCCCGGTAGGTGATACCAAACTCGGCCAGAGAGCCCTTGCCGGGGCGGATCCCGATGACCTCCTCAAGGGTATCATAGGGACGGCCCACCGGGGAATACAGCTCATCGCCGGGGCGAAGGTTGGCGGCCAGCGCCAGCGCCAGCGCATGGGTACCGCAGGTGATCTGCGGACGAACAAGAGCCGCTTCGGTGTGGAAGGTATCGGCATAAACCTTTTCCAGCACTTCCCTGCCGAGGTCATTATATCCATAGCCGGTAGAAGCCGCAAAGCACTCGGCATTGACGCGGTTCTTCTGCATGGCCGCTACCACCTTGGCCTGGTTAAACTCCGCTATCTCATCAATGGCGGCAAAACGGGGCTTCAGCTCCTCCTCCGCCGAACGGCAGAACTCGAGAACTGCGCTGCTGATGCCCATTTCGTGATAAATCTTCTGTGTATCCATACTGTGTCTCCTTACTCCTTCTTTGGCGTAATAACCTTGCCCAAAATCTCCATAGCTACGCCGTTTAATACCTCTGATCTCGCCAGGACAATGCCGTTTTCCTCATCGCCCAGCACCAGCAGGCTGTCTCCGGGGCTCAAGCCGAAAACCTGCCGCGCTTCCTTCGGGATAACAATCTGTCCTTTATCGCCGATCCTTACGGTACCAAAGATATGCTTACCCTTTGGCATACCGCCGAGAATGTGTTTTCCCTTTGGCATGATGGCGCTCCTTTCTTCTTACTTTTCCCACTTTTCCCACTTATGCATACCTGTTTATTATAATCCACTCTCTGCAAAAGTCAATGTTTTTTTGCAAAGAAAAGAGACGAAACGCACTGTTTCGTCTGCATTTTCATGATGTAAAGTTTAATCGCTTTGCACTACGCTTTCGATGGTTTCCCGCAGCTCCTCTATTCCCTTCCCGTTCATGGAGGAAACCGGAAACAGGGCGACCTGATCTCCGCAGGGGATCTCGGTTCGGATCTCCTCCAGACGGGCCCGGAGCTGATTATTGGTCAGCTTATCGGTCTTGGTCAGCACCACCGCAAAGGGCAGTTCACTGTCAATAAGAAAATCCAGCATGGTCAGGTCGTCAGCGCTGGGGGCGTGGCGGATATCAAGAAGGGACAGCACCAGCCGGATATCCCGATCCTGATGAAAATACCCCTCGATCAGCCCCGACCACCGCCGGCGCTCGCTGTCACTCACCTTGGCATAGCCGTAGCCGGGCAGGTCTGCAAAGCGTGCCACATCCCCGCAGCGGAAAAAATTGATGGTTGCGGTTTTGCCCGGGGTGGCGCTTACCCGTGCCAGCTGCTTTTGGTTAAAAATCTTATTGATGAGGGAGGACTTTCCCACATTACTGCGGCCGGCAAATACGACCTCCGGCAGGGTGCTTTCCGGCAGCTGACCGGCCAGACCGCAGCTCATTTCATATTTCACCAGATGAAAATTCATTTACGGCATCCTCCCTCATTGATTATCGACACAGCACAGCGGAGGACACATCCTTATGCTCCGCTGCCGCAGCGTGATAGCTGCGCTTTTTGGCGTTTCCGGGCATCTGCACCAGTGCTTCCTCCAGTACCTCCTGCATGGTATGCACCGGTACAAAGCGAATGGCCTTCTTCACCACATCATCGATCTCGGCAAGGTCCGGTTCGTTGGCCGCCGGGATGATAACGGTCTTGATGCCGTTTTTGTAGGCTGCCATGCTCTTCTCCCGCAGACCGCCGATGGCCAAAACCCGTCCCCGCAGGGTGATCTCACCGGTCATGGCGATATCGTGACGAACCGGGATATTTCCCAGTGCCGAAATAAGCGCCGTACAGGTGGTGATCCCTGCCGAAGGGCCGTCCTTGGGGACTGCGCCCTCCGGGAAGTGGATGTGGATATCCTTATCCTTATAGAAGGTATTCTCGATCTCATACTGATCCGCAACGGAACGGATATAGGTGATAGCCGCCGATACCGACTCCTTCATCACATCTCCCAGGGAACCGGTGGTGATGGTCTTTCCGGTGCCGGGAACCACAGCGGTTTCCACCTGCAAAAGCTCTCCGCCCACGGCTGTCCATGCCAACCCGTTGACCAGCCCGACACAATCCTCCTTGGGAACGATATCCTCGATGATATAACGGGGGCCGAGATAATCGGGCAGGTCTGCCGCTTTAATGGTGATCTTCCCGTCTGCATCGCCCGCCACCACCTTGGCAGCCACCTTACGGCACAGCGCCGCCAAACGGCGCTCCAGCGTGCGTACACCGGCTTCCCGTGTGTAGTGGTCGATGATATCATAGATGGCGCTGTCAGCCACACCGATCTGCTCTGCGGTAAGCCCGTGGCGTTCCCGCTGCTTGGGCAGCAGGTGCCGCTTTGCAATCTGGAACTTTTCCTCTCTGGTGTAGCTGGGCAGCTCGATGACTTCCATTCGGTCCAGCAGCGCCGGCGGGATCGCACTGCGGTCATTGGCGGTGGCGATAAAGAATACATGAGATAGGTCAAACGGCATCTCGATGTAGTGATCCCGGAAGGTACAGTTCTGCTCGGCGTCCAGTACCTCCAGCAGGGCGGAGGATGGATCGCCGCGGTAGTCGTTGCTCAATTTATCCACTTCGTCCAGCAGCAGTACGGGGTTTGCGCTGCCGGCCTGCTTAATGGCATTGATGATACGCCCCGGCATGCTGCCCACGTAGGTCTTGCGGTGCCCGCGGATCTCGGACTCATCCTTGATTCCGCCCAGCGCAATACGGGCATAGCGGCGGCCCATCGTCTGCGCAATGCTGCGAACGATGGAGGTTTTCCCGACACCGGGAGGCCCCACAAAGCAAAGGATCTGTCCGTTGATATCGGGGGCAAGCGCCCGGACGGCCAATGCCTCCAGCACACGCTCCTTTATCTTTTTCAGGCCGTAGTGCTCCTTATCCAGCAGCTTGGCGGCTTTTTTCAGGTCGATGACATCCTTGGTATAGCAGCCCCACGGCAGCTCCAGGCAGGTCTCCAAATACCCCCGGATCACCGCAGCCTCCTGCGAATTGGGGGGCATCTTTTCCATGTGGCTGACTTCCTTCAGCAGCTTTTCCTTGTTCTCATCGGTGGTCAGCAGCGCCCTTATCTTTTCCCGGAACTCATCCGGCTCCTCAAAGTCGGCATCGCCGTCGCCCAGCTCCTCATTGATGACGCGGAGCTGCTCCCGCAGGTAATAATCCCGCTGGTTTTTATCCATGGCTTCCTTCACACGGTCCTGGATATCCGCCTCAAGAGCCAGTATCTCATTTTCCGCCTCCAGCAGCTGCGCTATGATCTCCAACCGGCGGCGGGTGCTGTTCTGCTCCAGTATACGCTGCTTATCCGCCACATCAAAGGGAATATTCCCGGCTATGTATTCGGCGATCAGCGAAGGATCATCGCTGTCAAGGATATTATCCACGATCTCCTTCGGCATTCTGGGGGCAAGCCCGATATATTCGTCGAACAGATCCTTTACGGTGCGGATCAGCGCATCGCTGAAGGGGCGCCCCGCAATCCGTGCAGCAGCCGGATAGGGCTGAATCTCGCCGACCGAGGTGTGATCCTCCTCGAACAGGTCGATGAGCTTACCGCGGTAGCAGCCCTCCACCAGTACCCGCAGCGATTCCCCCTGCGAGCGCACGATCTGGCGGACCTCCGCCACCGTTCCTACTTTATACAAACCGTCCATAGACGGATTTTCCTCATTTTGATCGACCTGTGCCACAAGGAATACCTTGCGGTCGCCGTTCATCGCCATATTCAGCGAATGAAGCGACTGCTCCCGGCCTACATCAAAGTGCAGCACCATATGCGGGAATAAAACCAGCCCGCGCAGCGCCAGTACCGGCAGCTGAACCGTTGCATTTTCGTTGTTCTTTATCTTTTTTTCCATAGCTTTTGCCTCCCTTCACTATGGTCAATACGGGAATGTGATTGAATAAAGGGCTGGTATGAGATCTATCGATCCCAAACAGCCCCCGATCCATGTCATATCCCATCGGCCGCCCCTGCCCTATGGCAAGGATATGCGGCCGGATGTCATTTAAGAAACAGCACCCCGGCGACGTTTGGGCGCCGGTGCACCGGGCAGCCGCATCTGCAGCCGTGTCGGCTGTTTCATCGGGTCCCGCATAATCATTGCGTCCCCTACACCGGCTACCATATCGGCTGTGATGACGATATGAGCCACCGTGCCGTCGGAGGGCGCCTCAAACATCAGGTTGCCCAAAAGCTCCTCCATAATGCCGCGCAGCCCTCGTGCGCCGGTCTTGCGCTCTATTGCCTTCTTGGCAATGGCACGCAGCGCATCGTCCTCAAAGTCGATCTGGATATTATCCATCTCAAACAGCTTTTTATACTGCTTGATCAGTGCGTTTTTCGGTTCCTTCAGAATACGAACCAGCGCAGCCTCGTCCAGCGCATCCAGCGAAGCAATGACCGGAATACGACCCACTAACTCGGGGATCAGGCCGTATTTGACCAGGTCATGCGGCTCCACCTGCCGGTAAATGCCCTGCTCATCCGCCTCCGCCTTGGATTTAACGGTGCCGCCAAAGCCAAGGGAGGATTTATCGGTGCGCCGGCTGATGATCTTCTCAAGACCGTCAAATGCGCCGCCGCAGATGAACAGAATATTGGAGGTATCCACCTGAATGAACTCCTGCTGGGGGTGCTTGCGCCCGCCCTGCGGGGGAACATTGGAAACGGTGCCCTCCAGGATTTTAAGCAGCGCCTGCTGGACGCCCTCTCCGCTGACATCACGGGTGATGGAGGGATTTTCGCTCTTGCGGGCGATTTTATCGATCTCATCGATATAGATGATGCCGCGCTCGGCTTTGGCCACGTCAAAATCGGCAGCCTGCAGCAGCCGCAGCAGAATGTTCTCCACATCCTCGCCGACATAACCAGCCTCGGTCAGGGTGGTTGCATCCGCAATGGCAAAGGGCACACCAAGCACCTTGGCCAGTGTCTGTGCCAACATGGTTTTTCCCACGCCGGTGGGGCCCAGCAGCAGAATATTGCTCTTGCCAAGCTCTACATCGTCGCCCTCACCGCAGCAAATGCGCTTATAGTGGTTATATACCGCTACCGAAAGCGCGCGCTTGGCGGCATCCTGCCCGATGACGTACTCATCCAGAAATGCTTTGATCTCCTTGGGTCGGGGAATGGTCATTTCCTCGCCCTGCGGCTCCGCCTTTACGGGCCGGGGGACCGAAATATCCTCGTCCTCCAGCACCGCACGGCAAATCTCCACACATTCATTACAGATGCATACGCCGGGGCCGGCGATAAGGCGTGCCACCCGATCCTGCGGCTTCCCGCAGAAGGAGCAGCGCATCATTTTTTTGTTATCATCGTTTGCCATTTTCATGGACTCCTTTTATTCTCTGTGGGTGATCACACGATCGATCAGGCCATAGGCGCGGGCTTCCTCGGCGGACATAAAGTTATCCCGCTCGGTATCCTGCATCACCTGCTCCAGCGGCTTGTGGCAGCGCTCCGCCATAATGCGGTTCAGGTTTTCCTTGATCTTGATGATGCGGTCGGCATGGATCTTGATATCAGTCGCCTGTCCCTGCAGCCCGCCCAGCAGCGGCTGATGGATCATGATCTCACTGTTGGGCAGTGCCAGCCGCTTGCCGGGAGCGCCCGCACACAGCAGGAACGCCCCCATGGAAGCCGCCATACCGATGCAGATGGTGGAAACATCGCACTTGATGTACTGCATGGTATCGTAGATCGCCATACCGGCGGTAATGGACCCGCCGGGGCTATTGATATACAGGTGGATATCCTTTTCGGGGTCCTGACCCTCCAGGAATAAAAGCTGCGCTACCACCAGACTGGCTGTGGCATCGTTCACCTCTTCGCAGAGCATGACGATGCGGTCATTGAGCAGGCGGGAAAAGATATCATAGCTGCGCTCCCCGCGGTTGGTTTGTTCTATTACCATTGGTACCAAACTCATCTTTCATACACCTCCATTTATGGTATGTAGCATCGGAATATTCAAAAACTTTAATTACAGCTGGGTCACTACGGCGCTGTCGGTGATGACCTTGGCGGCCTTCTGGATGGTCAGCTGACGCTTGATCTCCTCTACGGGAACGATGGCCTTGACCTTGTCCAGCTCCATCCCGTAATCCTTCACCATACGGTCGTACTCACCGTTGATGTCCTCCTCGGTGATCTCAATCTTCTCGGCATCGGCGATCTTCTCCAGCAGCAGGGTCGTGCGGACCTGCGCCTCGGCCTGGGGCATAAACTGGGCAGTCAGCGCCTCGGGGGTGGTGCCGGTGTACTTCATGTACATATCCATATCCATGCCCTGGGTGCGCAGACGATACCCGAACTCCTCGACCATATCCTGTGCCTTTTCCTCAAACATCACGGTGGGGATCTCAACGGTCATATTCTTTACGGCCTGCTCCAGCAGATCATTCTCCATCTTGCTGTCGGCCTGATCCTTCTTTTCGGCCGCCATCTTCTCGGCCAGATCCTTCTTCAGCTCCTCCAGGGTATCAAACTCGCTGACATCCTTGGCAAACTCATCATCAAGAGCCGGCAGCTCCTTGCGCTTGAGCTCCTTGATGGTCACCTTGAAGGTGGCATCCTTGCCGGCCAGCTCCTCACTGTGGTACTCGGTGGGGAAGGTCACCTTAACATCAAAGCTCTCGCCGGCCTTATGACCGACTACGCCCTCCTCAAAGCCGGGGATAAACTGACCGGAACCGAGAGTCAGGGGGTGATCCTCACCCTTGCCGCCCTCAAAAGCAACATCGCCTACAAAGCCTTCATAGTCGATCACGGCGGTATCGCCCAGCTCGGCCTTGGCACCCTCGGGGGCTTCACCCATACGGGCGTTGCGGTCGGCCATGGCGTTCAGCTCGTTCTCCACGTCGGCGTCGGTAACCTTATCGCTCTCACGCTCGACCTTCAGACCCTTGTATTCGCCCAGCTTCACCTCGGGCTTTACGGTAACCTTGGCGATAAAGGTATACTGGCTGCCGTCTACGTCCTTCAACTCTACCTCGGGATAAGCAACCGCCTCCAGACCGGACTCCTTGAGCGCCTCCTCATAGGCATCACCGTAGCTGGAATTGATGGCGTCCTCATAGAAATAGCTCTCGCCTACCATCTTGTAAACGATGCTCTTGGGCGCCTTACCCTTACGGAAGCCGGGGATATTGAGCTTGGAAGCGTTCTTCTTGAAAGAAGCGTCCAGCGCCTTGGCATACTGCTCGCCGTCCACGGTAATATTCAGCTCGTACAGGTTGGTGTCTACTTTTTTGGTTTCGTTCAGTTTCATTTATGATGTCCTCCAAGAAAATTAAATTCCAGTAAATCTTATCTATTATAGCACATGGAAAACCGGATTGCCACAGTTTTTCGGGAATTATCGTATCTTTATGGGGCAAAATTTAAGGTAATCCGCCGAGATCAGCCTGCAATCCACCCCGAAGAATTCTCCCTGATAGGCCAGCGGTATGGCGCCGCCGTGCAGGTGCCCGTAAAAGCACTGTTTTACGCCGTATTCCTTCATGGCGTCAAAAAATTCCGGAATGACCTGCTGCCCGAAAATGGGCGGGTAATGCAGGAATAAAATCTTTTCGTTTTCGGGCGGGGCCGCCGCCAGCGACCGCCTGATGCGGCCCAGCTCCCGGGCGGTAATGCTGCCCTCGGCCCTCTCCCCCTCCTCGAACATCCAGCCGCGGCTGCCGCACAGGGAGACCCCCTCCGCCGTAACGGCGTTATTATGGAGAAAATGCAGCGTATTTAATCTGTGCCGATCCAAAAACCGCTGCATGGAGGAAACGGTGGTCCACCAGTAATCGTGGTTGCCCTTCATCAGGTACTTTTCGCCCGGCAGCCCGTGCAAAAAAGTAAAATCCGCCAGCGCATCCTCCATATTCATCGCCCAGGAGATATCCCCTGCCAGAATAACGGTGTCCTCCGGGGAAATATTCTCCCGCCAGTTCTGCTCCAGCCGCTGCACATAGTCGTGCCAGCCGGCAAAGATATTCATTTCCTTATCGCAGCCCAGCGAAAGATGCGGATCGCCGATTGCATAAACGGACATAACCCACCTCCTGTTCTTCGAATATTCGAGCCCCTTTCCGTCCATAATACAGCTGTCCCGAAACGGGAACTGAATAAAAAGGAGATCATGTATTATGAGCGATTTTTGCCGTCCTACCGATTGCAGCTGCATCCCCGGCATCAAATGTGATGTAAAGGAATGTGTCCACAATGATAAGGCCTGCCATTGCACCGCCGAATGTATCACCGTAGCAAAGGACAGCGCCGATGCCGCCTGCGATACCTATCGCAAGGGCTGATCGGTTGTTCCGCCGCCGTGCAGAGTGCATGCTCTGCACGGTTTTATTTTGTATCATACCGCCGCCAGAAATCAAGGCTGTTTTTGTAACATATTTTCTCCGAAATTGTTAAGCCGAAGGCATCGGTCAGGCGGCTATATAGCATGGGCAGCGCCCCGCAGTCCGGCAGGTCGTCCGGCATTGCGGCGCCGTCAAAATCCGAACCGAGCGCCAAAACGTCCTCCCCGCCCAAATTGAGAAAATGCTCGGCGTGCCGCAGAATGTCCTCCATGCAGGCGTGTTCCCTATCCTCCCGCAGGAAACCGGTGTAGAAATTCAGCCCCACCAGTCCCCCGCGCTCCGCAATGCAGCCGAACTGATCGTCGGTCAGGTTGCGGGGCACATTACATAGCAGGCGGCTGTTGCTGTGCGTAGCAATCACCGGCCGCCCGGCCGCCTTTATCACATCCCAAAAGCTCTCATCGTTCAGGTGGGAAACATCCGCAATGATATTATTATCTTCCATTCGCCGCAGCGCTTCCCTGCCAAAGGGCTTCAGCCCGCCGGCCGCAACAACACCTCCGGCCAGCTCGTTTTCGCCGTTCCATGTCAGGGTCAGCATCCGCACCCCGCACTTCGCCAGGTCCGATACCTTTTCCGCCTCTCCGGCCAGTACCGCACCGCCCTCCACCGCAAAAAAGCAGGCGTTTTTTCCATCCTGCCAGCTCTCTTTTGCATCGGTCGGATATTGCAGCAGGGTCATACCGTCTGCCGCGGCTATTTGCCCCTGCCAGTAGGCATGGCACCGCACAAAATACTGCCACGCCGCATCGCCTCGCAGGTGATCCGGAATAAAAACAGCATAGCTTTGGCACAGCCGGTGTTCCCCCAGCTTCGCCAAATCAAGCTGAAGCCCGTTACGGGATAACCCTGCGCCTTTTTTTATGGCAACGGTCGCCGTATCACAATGTAAATCAAAAAAATTCATCGTCTTTCCCTTTTAGAATGCGGAAGGATAGTATGTAAAATCTACGAGCTTGTCATCTTCCACCGTCAGCGCCGCCACATCAAAGCGGGGCTGTTTTTCGGTGGGGTGCGCCAAAAGATAGCTTTCTGCCGTCAGCCGCAGCTTTTGCTGCTTTTGCGGCGTGACCGCAAGCTCTCCCGGCACCATGCTGCCTACTTTTCGGGTCTTTACCTCCACAAAAAGCAGATATTCCCCGTTTTCCGCTATAATATCGATCTCTCCGTAACGGCTGTGCCAGTTGCGCCCGGTAATGGTATAGCCCTGCTTTTGCAGATAACGAGCGGTGTAATCCTCGCCCCGGTCGCCCAGCCTGCGTTTTTCAGTCATGGTGCTTCTCCGTCAGATTTTTAAGGAAGCTCCTGCGGTGCAGCGGGGTGATGCCGTACCGTGCGATCCCCTCATAGTGCTCCCCGGAGCCATAGCCCTTATTTTTCTCCCAGCCGTAGCCGGGGTATTCCTTGGCGTACTCGGTCATCAGCCGGTCACGGGTCACCTTGGCCAAAACAGAAGCCGCCGCTATATGCGCGCTGGTTCCGTCCCCTTTGATCACCAGCTGCGTCGGCAACGGCAGGCCGGGGTCCCGGTTGCCGTCCACCAGTGCCAGACGGGGCGTTCTCCCCTCCGGCAGCTTACCGAGCAGCTCATCACAGGCACGGCGCATCGCCAAAAAAGTCGCCTGCAAAATGTTGATGTCGTCGATCTCCTGTTGGGTGGCAAAGCCGATGCCGTAGAAGACCTCCGGGCAGCCGGTCAGCAGCGCATAGGTTTCCTCCCTGCGCTTTTCGGTCATCTTTTTGGAGTCATTGAGTGCAGGCAGAATGAGTCCCCGCGGCAGTACCACACAGGCAGCGCAAACCGGCCCGGCCAACGGGCCGCGCCCCACCTCATCGATGCCGCACAACCCATCGAAGCCCAGCGCCTCATCATATTCCCATAAAAAGCGGTTATCAGTCATTGCGGGACCCTCTCCAATGTGATACGCCCGATGGCACCGCTGCGGAATTCATCCAACAGCATGATTGCCGCACGCTCGGTATTCACTTCCCCGCCGGAAATGAGCATCCCGCGCTTGCGTGCGATCAGCTCCAGCAGCTCATAGCTTTCCATCTCGTTTACGGCGTCGGCGTCCAGCTTATAGCGCTCCGCCAGCGCCGCCGTGTATTCGGGACGCAGGGTATCCAAAAGCCGCATGGCCAGATATTCGATATCCAAAATCTGATCCTTGACCGAACCGACAAACGCCAGCCGCTCTCCCACCACTTTATCCTCAAATTTCGGCCACAGCACACCCGGCATATCCAAAAGCTCTATCCCATCCTCCAGTGAGACCCACTGCTTTCCGCGGGTCACACCGGGGCGATCCTCCACCTTGGCGCTGCGGGTGCCGGAAAGCCGGTTGATGAGCGAGGACTTGCCCACATTCGGGATGCCGACGATCATCATGCGGATGGGACGGCCTACCATTCCCTTTTCATTCCACACCGCTATTTTATCCGCCAGCACCTCCCGCACGGCAGGCAGCAGGTTCTTCACCCCGCGCCCGCTGCGGCAGTCACAGGCCACCGCCGGGATTCCCTTTTTGCGATAGTAGGTCAGCCATTGCTCGGTAGCGGCGGCATCGGCGCAGTCAGCCTTATTCAGCAGCATCAGTCGGGGCTTTTTGCCCACTATTTTATCTATTTCCGGGTTCCGACTGCTCTGCGGGATGCGCGCATCACAAAGCTCCACCACAATATCCACCAGCTTCAGGTTACTGGCCATAATGCGGCGGGTTTTTGCCATATGCCCCGGGAACCATTGGACCGACATCGTTTCTGACATATCTCTTCTCCGTTTCGTATAAGTGCATAATAAAAGCAAAAGAGGACAACATAAAGTGTCCTCTCGCCTTTTGTGGATAGATTAGCCCAGTACTTCCTTGACCTTGGCAGCCTTGCCCACTCTGCCGCGCAGATAATACAGCTTACCGCGGCGTACACGACCCTTACGAACCAACTCAACGCTGGCAACCTTCGGGCTGTGGATGGGGAAAACTCTCTCGACGCCGCAGCCGTGAGAAAGACGGCGAACGGTGAAGGTTTCGGCGATACCACCGTGCTTCTTGGCGATTACAGTGCCCTCGAAGGCCTGCAGACGCTCACGGTTACCCTCCTGAATACGAACCTGAACACGTACGGTATCACCGACGTTAACAACAGGAATATCCTTCTTCAGGCAGCTCTCGGACATCAGTTTCAGTGCGTCCATGGATTTTATCCTCCTTAAAATGTCCAAACATTCTTACCTCAAAGCTCCATCGGCCGGGCAGCGGACTGTTCAGTTTAATGTTTGGCCTTGCAGCCAACATCAAAACCTGCGCCGGGTGCCGGTCGCAGTTCTCATGCCGTATTATAATAACACAATGCAACTGCAAATGCAAGCAAAACTTAACAAAAATCCTGAAAATCTTTCGTCAGGATGGCCAAACGCTCATACCCGGTCCAGTACGGCTCCCGCCCCAGCAGGGCGTTGTATGCGCCGGTCACCAGCATGGGGCTCCAGTTTACGGTGCCGCCCGCAGGCAGACGCACCTCCAGTACATATTCGCCGGACTTTCGCTCGACTTTTTGAACCGTCATCTTTTCCTTCAGGTCTATTTCCTGCTCGCCCTTTTTGGTTTTCTTGGTCACCGTCAGGTGCTCCGCCGCCAAAAAGCGCTCCAGTGCCGCTTCGGCCGCCGGATCGTCATCCCGTATCGTCAGTCGGTAGTCCGCCCAGCAGATAGCGCCCGGTTCCATCACGGGTGCGGCAGCCCGCAGCGCCCGCAAATCCTCCGGCAGGACAGCATTCAGCCGGTCCCGCACCTCCTCATAGTTCACCTCTTCGGTCAGCCGGAAGTCAAACGACTCGCAGCGGCTTTCCACCCCCAGCGGCAGCGGCAGCGCAAAGGTCAGGTAGGCATGGGGATTAAAGCCCTGGGTATACCAGATAGGCAGCCCGCAGCGGTGGAATACCCGCGCCAGGCACCGTGTCACATCCAAATGGGAAATGTATTTCAGCCGTCCCTCTTTAGCGAAGAACACACGGACAGTTTCCACTGCAGGTCACCCCCTTTTCCTTCAGTTCCTTATTGACCCCGCAGCCGCTGCAGCGTTCCCGGCAGTTGGGGGTCGTTTTGCTTTCGTGGGTCAGCCGGTTCTCCCGGATCAAAAACTCCTTGGATACAAAGTAATCCAGATGATCCCACGGCATCAGCTCGTCATACTCTCTCTTGCGGGTGGCGTAAAAGTCCGGCGAAAGCCCGGCCTTTTCCATGGCATCATACCAGCGGGCGGGGTTAAAATGATCCTCCCAGCCCTCCAGCCGGCCGCCGTCCCGCCAAACCGCCTCCACCACATCGGCAAGGCGGCGGTCGCCGCGCGCCAATATCGCCTCGATCCGGCTTGTCCCGCTATCGTGGTAGCTGATGGAGATCTTCCGGCTGGAAACCGTTTCAAGCAGCAGCTTCTGCTTTGCTACAAACTGCTCCGGGGCGTCCTGCGGCTCAAACTGGAACGGCGTAAAAGGCTTCGGCACAAAGCACGCCACGCTGATATTGACGGTCACGCCCTTGCCCTTCGGCTTATTGGGCAGGCGGTAGAAAAGGTCAACGACCTTCTGCGCCAGCTCAATGATGGCCTTGACGTCCTCCTCGGTTTCGGTGGGCAGACCCATCATAAAGTACAGCTTTACCGCCGTATATCCGTTTTCAAAGCTCATGCGGCAGGTGTCCAGTACCTCCTGCTCGGTGATGTTCTTATTGATCGCGTCCCGCAGGCGCTGGCTGCCTGCCTCCGGCGCAAAGGTCAAGCCGCTTTTGCGTACCCTCTGCACCAGCTCCAGCAGGTGCGGGGTCATGCTGTCGATCCGCAGGGACGGCAGCGAAAGGTCGATATGCTCCGGCTCCGCCCATACCAGCATCTTTTCCATCAGCTCGGCCAAATGGCTGTGGTCGCTGGTGGAAAGCGAGGAAAGCGAAACCTCATCATAGCCGCAGTTGTGGCACAGGTCATAGGCCTGGCGGTCTATCACATCGGCGCTGCGTTCCCGGTAGGGCCGGTAAATATACCCCGCCTGGCAGAAGCGGCAGCCGCGGATACAGCCCCGCAGCACCTCGGTCACGGCACGGTCATGCACCACGTCGATGAACGGTACCACAAAGCTTTCCGGGAAATCCGCCTTATCAAAATCGGGCATAATACGTTTTTTGATGGTGGCGGGCGCACCGTTTTTGGGGGTGATGGCCGCAACGGTACCGTCCGCATGGTAGGAGATATCATAGAGAGACGGCACATAAATGCCCTCGATCTGTGCGGCTTTTTGCAGGAACCGTTCCCTGCTCCAGCCCTCCCTCTTGGCCTGTCCGTACAGATCCAAAACCTCCAGGTCTACCTCCTCCCCTTCCCCCAGGAAAAACAGGTCGAAGAAATCCGCCACAGGCTCCGGGTTGCAGGCACAGGGGCCACCGCCCATTACCATATGCGAAAGGCCCTTGCGGTCCTTCTGCCGCAGCGGAATGCCGGAAAGGTACAGCATATCCAGTACGCCGGTATAACACAGCTCATACTGCAGGGTGAACATGATCACATCAAATTCATCCAGCGGGTCAAAGCTCTCCAGTCCGTACAGCTTTATGCCGTTTTCCAAAAGCAGCGTCCGCATATCCTCCGCCGGGGCAAAGACCCGTTCGCACCAGATCTCCTCCCGTTTGTTAAAGGCGGAATAAAAGAGCTTCATCCCCAGATGGCTCATCCCGACCTCATAAAGATCCGGGAAGCAGAACGCCACACGGGTGCTCACCTTGCTTTTATCCTTTATGATGGTATTGATCTCGCCGCCGCAATAGCGGGCAGGCTTCTGCACCTTCGGCAGCAGTCTTTCTATTTCAGATGGGATCATTTCGGCCTCCGATCATTATGATAACTTATATTGTATCATATCCGGCGCCGTTCTTCAACCAAAAGCCCCGCCCGCTGCCATAATCCCGGCAAAATACAGCACCGCCAGTCCCCGGCGCAGCCATATTTTTGCAGGGGCGGAAAGCCTGCGGCAGCGCCCCAGTAAATTTGCGGCAATTGCGGCACCGTCGCTGTTGCCCAGCGGAAATAACGTGGCCGCCGCCACCGCAAGATGCACCGCCGCCGCCCTTTTAGCCTGCATACTGTCACCCCACAGCAGCAAAAGGCCCCCCGAGAGCAGATTGACCGCAGGACCCGATAGGTTCAAAAACAGCTCCTGCCCCTCCCGCAGCCGCCCCTCCGAAAGCGTCACACGAACGCCGAAAAGAGAGAAATCGATGCGCTTTATACGCATTTTGCAGGCAAAGACATAAGTAAAATGACCGGCTTCGTGCAAAGCTATAACTCCTGCTAATAGCGGAATGAGCCTTCCCGGCAGCAAAACGGCCGCGCAAAGGCCCATCACCAGCAAAAAACTGACCCGAACCCGAATCCCGAAAATCAAAAAGGTCATCAGCGGTACAGGTTCATCGGGTCAATGTAGTACCCCTCGGCCAGCACCGAAAGATGCAGGTGCGGCCCCGTGGATACTCCCGTGCTGCCCACCCGCCCGATCACATCCCCCGATGAGACCCGGTCGCCTTCCCTGCACAGCACCGCTTCACAGTGGCAGTATATCGTTTCCAGATTATCCGTATGGCGTATTTTTACATAGTTTCCGTAGCTTTTGCTGCTGCCCACCGCCGTTACCGTTCCCGGGTAAACCGGGTAGATGTTCGTCCCCGCTGCCGCCGCAAGATCGATCCCGGTGTGGAAATCCCATGCCCCGCTGATGGGATGCACCCGTTCCCCGTAGCCCGATGTGATCACGGCGTCCGCCGCCAAGGGAGACGCCGCCGGTACCGATACCGCCACCCGCTGATAAGAGGCGTTCCGGGGAAAAACCGTTTCCTCGCCGCCCATGGCTGCTTCGCCCTCTACCCGGGAAAAGACCTCGGCCAGCTTCGGCGGCTGCCACTGCTCCCACCATTGCTTCAGCTGTTCGGATGTGATGAGCGTGGTAAGGAGCTCCCAGGCTGCATCCTGCCGGGACGGCTCCGTGCCGGTCGCTTTGGCGTAAAGTTCCCCGATCTCCCGGTATTTTTGCGGTTTAACATACTGCATGGTAAAGACCACCGCCAACGCCGCCGTACAAAGCAGCGTCTGCACCATCAAAAGAGCCAGTCCCTGCCCTTCCCGCCGTGCCGGCGGCTCCCTGCGCTTCCCTGTCGTGCGGCTTCTGCCGGCCATGCGGCTTCTTCTGCGGTCATAACGCATCCCGTGCACCCCCTGTCCATACAGTCTATGCCGGGGGGTGCCGCTTCATGCGCCGCAACGAAAAACAGCAGGCCGCATGATACGGTCTGCTGTCTTTGATGAGGATAGGTTCAATTCGTTTTGGGCGGCTCCTCGGCAGCGGGCTCCGCAGCTGTTACCGTCACCGTGCAGGTCACGGTACGGCCGTTGGCCGTTTGTGCCGTAATAACGGCGGAACCGACTGTCTTGGCGGTCACGGTGCCGTTTGCATCCACCTCTGCGATATCACTATTGCTGCTGCTCCACGTGACGGTTTTATTGGCTGCGTTATCCGGTAAAACAGTCGCATTCAGCGCAGCAGTCCCGCCCGCCGTCAAATTCAGTGCGGTTTGATCCAGGGTGATCCCGGTCACTTCCACCACAGCGGCCTTGACCGTTACGGTACATTCCGCACTCTTTTCGCCGCATTTGGCGGTGATGGTCGCAGTCCCCTCTGTCTTGGCCGTTACGGTGCCGTCCTGTGCCACCGCAGCAATATCACTATTGCTGCTGCTCCATTCGATCGTTGTCACCGTTGCATCCTGCGGAAGAACCGTTGCAGTCAGCTTTTCAGTGCCGTTTACCATCATTTCCAGGGTCGTCTTATCCAGCGTGACGCTTTCGGCGGGGACATCGGCCTTTTGCACCGTTACGGTGCAGGTGGCGGTTTTATTATCGCATTTGGCTGTGATGATCGCCGTTCCCTCCGCAAGGGCGGTCAGCTTGCCGTTTTCCACCTTCACGATGTTCGGTGCGCTGCTGCTCCATGTGACGGCCTTTTCGGTCGCGTTTTCCGGCAGCACACTGGCGTTCAGGACAAATGTGTCCTTCACCTTCATGGTAACGGCGGTTTGGTCCAGCCGTACCTCGGTGACGGCCACCGGCTTGACGGTGACCTTGCAGGTGGCTGTATAGCCGCCGTCGGTCGTCTTAACCGTGATATTCGCCGTTCCGGCCGCTATGGCCTTCAGACTGCCGTTTTGATCCACCGTGACAACGCCGTTGTTGCTGCTGACCCAGGTGACGCTTTGGTCGGTGGCATCCTCGGGCGAGAGCTTCGCCGTCAGCTGACCGGCAGCGCCTACGGCCAGCTCCAGCGTGGACTTATCCAGCGTAACGCCCTTTACGGGGACCTGACTCACCTTGCCCACCGTTTCGGTGCCGGTGGCGGTATAGCCGCTGTAAATGCTGCTGATATAGCTGCCGATGCCGTTGGCGAGCGAGCTTGCGATCTGCGGATAGTTCTGCAAAAGCTGCAGGTATTCGCTCTGGTTGCTCATAAAGCCGCATTCGGCCAGCACCGCAGAGTACTGGGTGGTGCGTGTGACGTAGTAGAGGCCGTACTTGGCGCCGCGGTTTGCGCTGTTCATGGCGCTGTGCAGGGCACTGTTCACATAGCCGCAGAACTGCTTGCTGAAATCATAGAAGTAGTAGGCCTCGGTGCCGTGCGCCGCGGAATTGGTGGCGGAATTGCTGTGGACGCTCAAGAAGATCTGCGGCTTGAAGGCGGAAGCCTGTGCCACACGGGTTTGCAGAACCACCTTGGAGCTGCCGCTGGTATCGATGAGCAGTACCGACGCCCCCTGATTACGCAGGATGGCCGCCAGCTCGGTGGCGATTTGCCGGTTTACATAGTCCTCGTGCTTATCGGGGTAGAAGCCCAGGGCGCCTACATCGGTGCCGCCATGGCCGGGATCAATGACGATCCTCGCGCCGGCAATTCCGCCGGGCGGGTTATTAAACTGCAAAGAAAGGGTATTCCCATTATAGCTTGCGGTATAGCCGCACATTCCGTTGGTCTTGCGGAACCGCAGCGTCAGCGTATCGCCGTTCCATGTGGCCGAGGAGAAAATCGGGTTTTTGGTAAGGCTGCTGATGCTGCCGCAGGCGGATTTGAGATAATTGAAGGTGAAGGAGATACCGCTATTGGAGTAGCTGACCGAATAACTGGTAGGCTGGCTCATATTGAGCGCCACAGTGGTGGTTGCGGAATTGGCGGTGATGCTCATGCCGTTTACCACAACGTCCTTCACCTGCTGGCTGGTAGCGGAAATATCCCCGGCGTAAACGCGCAGGCCGCTGGCCAGCTTATAATAGCGGTAGGTGGAGCTGCCGCTGGTAAAGACGATCATATCGCCCACGGTGTAGTCCAGCGTACCCTTGGGCAACGGATAGTAGCCGCCGTCGCTCAAATCATCCAGCGTGCTGGTGGGGAATGTTTCAGCCTGGGTGGCCGTTACCACAATAGGACTGCCGCTGCCTACCTCGGCGATCTTATTCACCTTGATGGAGGCGCCGGTTTCGGTCTCGTCTTTTCCCTCCCAGCTGCCCTTAAAGGTGATGCTGCCGAGATTTTTGACGCTGCCGGTGGCGGCGGGAGTGCGGTAGGTCCCGGTGTACTTCACGTAGAAGGACTCGCGGTCCGCTTCGGTGCTGTCGCCCTCACTGTTGTCTCTGGTCAGAGTGACGGTCTGCCCATTGACAACGGCGGTGATCTTGGCGTCCTCGTAGGCCATGGCCGTCAGCGTAATATCGGTGTTCCCGTCAACGGTGAGGGAGCCGGTGGGCGCAACGCTTTGGAAGATCTTCACGTTGCGGGTGATCTTATAGACCAGCGTTTTATCCTTATGTACGATGGTAAAGGTATTTAAGCCGGGCTTGAGATTATAGCTTTGGGAGAAATAGCCGCTGGCATCGGTCTTGATCTCGGTGCCGTTGATCTTCACCGGGTTGGTGGGATCGGAGGCGCCGCGGAACAGAACCGTCGGCTCATAGGTGGAATAGGTCAGCTTGGCCGGTACCGAAACGCTCAATTCGGTCATGATGTAGTCGGTATTGACCTCGTTGCGGAAGTACTTTTTCAGGAGCGTTACCGACCCTGCCGGATCGGCCTTCATGCTGGCCAGCCCGTAGAACACGCTGCCGCCGCAGCCCTTATAACTATCCAGCGTAATGGCCTGCTTGGTCATCTGGTCGGAGGAGCCCCAACCGGCGTAACTGCTGTTGGCCATACGATCGGCGGCATGAACGGCATACATCCGTACCTCGTTTTTCGCCGCCAGCTCGGACCACCACTTGACGATCCGTTCAAACGGGATCTTGCCGTCGGTGAGGGAGCCGTAGGCTTTTACGGCGATCATATCCACCAGCTTATCCTCTATCATGGCCTTGGCGTCACAATGGCCGTCGGTCAGCATGGAATAGGGGGCAAGGGTATTCTGTCCATCCTCATTTTCCTTAACGGTGGCCCACTGCGGTTCCGTCACAAGACCCACCTGCACACCGGGCGCATTTTTACGCACCAGTCCGGCCGCCAGCTCCACCACCTGCCGGGAGGCGCCGTCCAAATAATCGTTAAAGCTCATTCCGCCGCCGCAATTCATGTAGTCGGCAAAGGCGGTTTCGCTTTCGGGGAAATCGTAATTGGTGAAGAACAGCCCGTCCGGGGAGTATTTTTCAAGGAACGCCCCGAGTTCTTTTTCGATACCGTTCATGATGGCGGTATCAAAGCGGGGGTAGGTTACCAGCTTTGCGCCGTCATAGGTCGCTTTCAAATCAAAGAAGCAATAGACATAAAGCCCCCTGCCCCTTGCCCCGGTGATAAGGTAATCCAGCGGGTCAAAAACCGCATTGGCGGAGGGTCTTGTCAGGCTGTCATATGCTGCAAAGTCCTCGGTGCTTGTGCCGATGAGCACTGTGTTCATATCGAGTGCCTTGGCCGCATCCAGCGCCGCATCGATCTCGGTCTTGACCCGGTCGGCGGCTTCGTTCTTTTCGGTGAGGAAGTCCTCGCCGGGGAGGATGGTCACCGCACGCATCCGGTCCGGAATATTGAAAACAACAGGCGCCTCCGGAGCCGGGTCGGGTTCCGTATTGGCCATATTATCCGGCTGGATGGGGGCGGGGTTGGAGGGCTCCGGCTGCTGCTGGGAAGGGCCGACAAGGTTCGCAAGAGGGTTCCGATCCGTCAGCAGGGTGACCGCCAACGCACCGGCAATGATGAGAGCAAATGCCAGTGTGAACAGCAGCGCTTTTTTAGTATTGTTCTTCCTGAATTTTGACACAACAGGCCTCCCGGAAAAGGTTTATAGTATCTTGCTCAAGGCAGAAAGTTCCGCCTGCACCTGCGACTGCACGCCTGCGGCGGGGGCAGAAACAGAGCTGTAACTGTAAAGGCAGAAGCCTTTATAATGGTCGGCACCTCTGGCCTCTGTCACCATGCGGCTTAAAAGATTGCTGTTTTGCTGCCATTCGTACTTGCCGGCAGCGCCCGCATAGGTGTCCTCATTGCCGATTTTATAGGCCGCCAGCCCCACGTACAAGTCGATGCCGCTGACCTTTATCATGCCGCTGAATTCCTTCAGCACACTGCTGTACGGGCAGGTGGCGTTCTGGAACCCGTAGTAGATCTGCGGGCAGATGTAATCGACATAGCCGGGGTTCGCAAGCCATGTGGCTACATCGGCATACAGTGTATCGTAGTTTATTCTGGTATTGCCCTGCGGGCTGATACCGAACCGCACCGAAGGCTTTTCGGCCTTTACGGCGGCGTAGACCTCCCGCACCATGGTATTGACATTCTGCCTTCTCCATGCGGCCAGCGATTTGCCCCCGCCGTTTGCGGCGTACAGGGCGCTGTCAATGCTGCTGTCGGTGGAGGCATAGAAATAATCATCAAAGTGAATGGCGTCCACATCGTAATTGCGTACGATCTCCCGCACGCCGTTGACGATCAGGTCGATCGCTTCCCGGGAACCGGGATTGTAGAAGATACCGCCGTTCGCAGTCTGGTAGACGGTATCGCCGCCGCTGTTTATGTACTGCTGGGCCGGATTGGTGCTGCACAGCGGCTTGCCGGTGCGGGGCCGCACCCGGTAAGGATTCAGCCACGCTTCAAAGGTCAGGCCGCGGTTATGCGCTTCCTCCAGCATGATTTTAAGCGGGTCAAAGGGCAAGGGGTCGCCCTCGCTGCCGGTAATGAGGTAGGAGGTCGGGTAATAATCGGAGCAATAGAGGGCATCCCCGAACGGACGCACATGAACGATGACGGTATTGCAGCCCAGATTTTTGGCGTTATCATAGGCGGCCGCTATATTGCTGCGGAACTGCCCTGCCGTTTTTCCGGTCAGCATCCCGCCCAGCTCCAGATAGCTGATCCACACCGCGCGGTATTCCCCGCCGGGGGAAACAGTGCTGCCGGATGCGGTGCCGCCGTTATTTTTATCGTCCTCCTGCTTGGGGGCTTCAGGGGGCTTTGGGGTCTCCTGCGGCTTATTGCTCTCGGGCTTTTTATTGTCCTGCGGCTTTGCGGTCTGCTGCGGGTCCTTCTTATCCGGCTGCTGGGGCAATGGGTCACTCGCTGCGGGGTATTCCCCCTTCGGCTCCTCCTGCCCCTCATCCGGCTTGGGTAGAATTACCGTACCCTGTTGTACATCGGGGCTCGGCGTTTCGGGCTTTCCCGGCAAACTGCCGCACGCAAAAAGAGAAAGCGCCATCGCCAAAGCCGCCAGCACCGCCGTCAGTTTTTTCATCACGCTCTCCCCTTTCGTATCAGTCCATCTTATTAGTGCCGCCAAACGGCGGATTTGCTGCATTTGAATTTAAGATTCTGCCGGAGCCGGGGTAGCGGATTCCTCCTCCGGCTGCTCCACCGCAATGGTATTTTTCAGCATGACGGGGGTACAAAGGAAGTTCTTGCCGCCATCGGCGGGAGTAGCCAGAAATGCGGATACCCGCGGCGCCTGCCCGTATACCAGCTGTGCGATCATCTGCGCTGCCGCACGGCCCATCATATAGCCGCCGGCGCCCTCGGCAAAGAGGACCTTGCCGTCCTTAAACAGGTTATATGCGGTTTCATCGATTTCCATTACCCCCAAAAACGGCCTATAATTGCCGCTGGGGTATTCGGTGGGGTCACGGTAGTAGGCGTAGGCCTTTTCGGCATCGGCGCTGTCGCCAAAGAGGATCAGCTCGCCCCCGTAGGCATGGATGGTATCCAGCCGGCGTTCAAGGTTGTAATTGAGGTATTCGGTGATGACGCTCCAGCTTAAAACCGTATCGCAGTCCCGTTCCTCCAACAGTGTTTGCAGCTTTTCCCACTTGCCGCTTTCTTCAAAATCGTAATCGGTGACTGTGGCAATGCCCAGCTTTCCGTCCAAAAGCCTGAAATTGAGCTGCTCCCGGTTGGTTTTCCAGTATTCCGCAATGGTATCGGCCAGACGGAGAAGCTCCGCTTCCTCGGTGTCTTCGGCCTTAACGATGCCGTATACCTTATCGTAGGCCGCCAACTGCGCCGGTGTTGCCGAACGGTTCATCATCACTACCGGCACATCGTATGAGGCCGCCAGCGACAGCAGCTCATCGGCTGTGGCTTCATCCACCGGCTCCAGCAGCAGTACCGTGCAGCCCTGCTCCAGCACCCGCTTGGCATAGGTCAGCTGCACCTCGGCACTGCCCATGCAGTCGTGTGCCTCCACAAGCAGGGTGTCGTCCAGCTCGCTCATCAAGGCGGTGCGGAAGGCATTTTTCTCCTCGCTGCTCATATCGGCAAACAACATCTTTACCGTCTGCTGTGACTGCTTCGCAACGTTGCTCGTGGTCAGATTGGTAGGGGTCGCCTGCGGGTGAATATCATCCTGCCGGGTAAAGTACCACCCCAGCAACCCGAACATCACCAGGGCGACTGCAAGATATATCAAAATATGCTTCATGGTATCTCCTAACGCAAAGTACACAATATATGGATGGTATTATTGTATCACATCGTACCCCTTGTTTCAATAAAGTAAATGTGAACAATTCGACACACAAGAAAAAAGCGTCCCCACGGCGGAGAACGCTCTTTTTCCTTATTTCATGCGGGTTATTCAGTTCTTTTCGTGCTCCAGGATGACCTTCAGCTCCTCCAAAAAGCTCTGGATATCCTTAAATTCCCTATAAACGCTGGCAAAGCGCACATAGGCAACCTGATCGATCTTTTTCAGCTTATCCATCACCAGCTCGCCGATGACCGCACTGGGGACCTCACGGTCCATGCGGTTTTGCAGCTCCACCTCGATCTCGCTTACCATGGCTTCCAGCTGGGCCAGCGTTACGGGGCGTTTTTCGCAGGATTTGAGCACTCCGCGCAGCAGCTTATCATGGCTGAATGCCTCGCGGGAGCCGTCCTTTTTGATGACCATCACCGGGGTGGTTTCCACGATCTCATAGGAGGTAAAGCGCTTGCCACATTGCAGGCACTCCCTTCTGCGGCGGATGCGTTCCCCTTCATCGGTGGGGCGGGTATCGATAACCTTGCTTTCGGTATAACCGCAGAACGGACATTTCATGCCGGGTTCCTCCTCATATCTTTTTTCATATTATAGCAGTTTTTTCCCGCCAATACAAGCATTTCCCCCGCCTTTTACGGCAGGGGAAACGGATCCTTAACCGATGTTAATCCAGTTGGTGCTCATCCAGCCAACGGCTGATGCCCGCACCGATCTCCCCGATGCAGCCGGGGTGATAGGGTACCTTCAGACCGGCGCTTTCCACCAACTCCGCAAAGGTAGCCGTACCGGCCTTATCCACAAAGGTCAGGTACTTCTTCCAGGTCTCGGCATAGTTTTCCCGGGAAAGGTTCCAGAACTGGAATGCCACCGTCTGCGCCATGCAGTAATCGATGTAGTACAGCGGGACTTCATAGATGTGAAGCTGACGCTGCCAGCCGCCGCCGCGGGAATAGAACGGCAGGTTATCAAAGTCGATCCACGGGCGGTATTTCTTTTCAAGGGAAAGCCACAGCTCATTGCGCTGCTCGGGGGTCATTTCGGGGTTCTCGTACACCTTGTGCTGGAACTCATCCACCATGCAGCCGTAAGGGATAAAGACCAACGAGTCTTCGCAGTGGCCCAGCTCGTATTTATCGGTCTGCTTGCCGAAGAACAGATGGTGCCACGGGGCGGTCAGGAATTCCATCGACATGGAATGGCACTCGCAGGCCTCAATGGTGGGAGCGCCCAGCAGCATGGGCAGCTTTTGCAGGAAGGAACGATAGGCGGCAAAGGCATGCCCGGCCTCGTGGGTCAGGACGTCCACGTCGCCCGCGGTGGCATTGAAATTGCTGAAAATAAAGGGGGATTTGTAATCGGGGATCTCGGTGCAGTAGCCGCCGGGGGCCTTGCCGTCCCGGGAGAGGACATCGAACAGCTCGTTTTCGAACATGAAATCGATAAACTCGGCGGTTTCGGGGGAAAGCTCCTCATACATCTTTTTGCCGGCTGCCAAAATCTCATCCGGGGTGCCCTCCGGCACGGCGTTACCGTCCGGGAAGCTGATGGCATCATCGTAGAAGGCCAGCTTTTCCACCCCGATGCGACGGCGCTGGGACTCTTTCACCTTGGCGACGATAGGCACCATATCCTCGGCGATCTGGTCACGGAAGGCGGCGACATCCGCGGGGGTGTAGCAGTTGCGCCCCATGCGGTCATATCCCAGCGGGATGAAGTTCGGAAGGCCCATCTTCTTGGCCTGGGCGTCACGGTTTTTTACCAGCTTATCATACAGGGTGTCCAGCTCCTCACGGTGGCTGTCGAAGAACCGGGCGTCTGCTTCATAAGCGGCCTTGCGAACGGCACGGTCGGGGTCCTGCTTATAGGGTCCCAGCAGCGGCAGGGGCATGGTTTTGCCGTCAAATTCCACCATGGCGGAGGCGTAGAGGTTCTGATATTCCGATACCAGCTTGTTTTCCTCCTGCATCAGCTCCACAATGGCAGGGGAAAAGCTGCGGGCGGCGATCTCAAGGTTTTTGAACATAAGGGCGCCGTAGTGCTGCTCCAGCTCCGCCCGGTAGGGGGATTCGAGCAGCGCCGTATTGACCCGGTGGGTCAGCTCCTGCAGCTTGGGGCCGATCTCGTCCATGTAGTCATTTTCGGCATTGTAGAACTCATCCTTGGTATTGATGGTATGGCGGATATAGGCCAGCTGCTGCATGGTCGATGCGGTCTTCTGCTGCTTTTCATAGGCATCATAGGCGGCGATCTGTCCGGCGGCATCGGGGGCGGCCTTCAGCGCCTCCAGCGTGCGGGCGGTGGCAGCGGCAAGCGCTTCCATATCCGGGCGGCTGTACTGCATTTCACTAAATTTCATTTGGCACATCCTTTCGGTTTTTATATAACATCTACTCCCCTATTATTTCACAGTCCGGCCTGCTTTGCAAGTCTTGGGAGAGGAACAGCAGCGGAGATAGGCACCTTCCGCAGAATAAGCGTTAATTTAATCCGTAATGCTTTGGGCAAGCAGGATATTCCGCTGCAGGCTTTCCAGCTGGATGCGGGAGGAATAGCCCCCGGTTCTCCGGTCAATTTCCCCATTGGCGGCCGGGTGATAATAGCGGCCCTCGGCCTCGGCCTGCTTGCCTGCCTTTATCGCATCCGCCAGAATACTGCTGTCCTGCACCCGTTCCCGCTCCGGGATGGGGTTGAGGATCAAAAGCCCGCCGTCAGCGGTCAACCGGCGGACTGCCGTTTCACTTTCTACTGCGGATAAGGGCAGCTCCGACGGGTTAGACTCCCCGCAAAAGAGATAGCCGGTGCAGGGCTCCCCTGCCGTATGGACGCCGTGCTGCCGCAGCCACTGCAAGGTGGCGGGGATATCCAGCATGTCCTTGGGGGAGGTGGAAATGAGCGCAACGGGGATATTCATCAGGGCAGGCAGATCGGGACAAAGCTCCTCCCCGCGCAGATCGCCGATGCCGCCCATGCCGCAGGTAATGGCCATCGGGAGTTTCAGTCTTTGGCATACTGCCATAGTACCGCTGGCGGTCAGGGCGCCGCTGACGCCCTTTTGCAGAGCTTCCTCCAAATGGTCGCAATCGATGCGAACCAACTCCTCTGCTCTTTCCCGGAAAGGCAGGTATTCCCTGATGGACCCGAGCTTTAATTCACCGCGGTCTACCCATGCAAGGGTCGCCTCGGGGCAATGCCAGCTACTTTCCAGCTCACGATTGGTGACGGAGCGCAGGCCGTGGGTCAGCAGAGCAGTTTCTACCAGATGTTTCATTATATAACTCCTGTATCAATATAGTGAGGGCAAGGATAAAAAGTGCGCCGTATGTGCTGGTTTCTTTTTAATACGGCGCTGCCTGCTCCCCACTGATGAGAAACAGGCAGACCAAACGGGCAGTTCCTGCCCACTATTTTATACTGTTTACGCCCAGTTGTCCAGCTCGGCCACGTTATCTACGGTGACAAGGGTGAGGGGCAGATAGATGGGCTCGGTATATTCCTTGCCCTGGGCAATTGCGATTGCCAGCTTGAGGGCAGCCTCGGTGTACTTCACGCTGGAATAGGACATGGTACCGGTCATGGTGCCGGCCTTCAGCGCTTCGCGGGCATCGGCGGTAAAGTCAACGCCGTAAACCAGAACATCGGTGCGGCCTTCGGCGGTCAGCGCTTCAACAGCGGCCAGCGCCATCACGTCATTGCAGGCGAAGATGCCCTTGAGGTTGGGATGAGCGGTAAGGATGTCCTTGGTGGTGTCATAGGCCTTGGTCGCATCCCAATCGCAGGGAACGGAAGCAACAAGGTCGATGTTCTCGGCGGCCTCGAATACGGCGGTAGCACCGGCGGTACGGCCTTCGGACTGGCCCGCACCGGCAATGCCCTGAAGAATGGCGACTTCGCCACCCTCGGGCAGGCGGGAGATCATATCATTGGCAACGATCTTGCCCTGATCGCTGAACTGAACGGTGATCTTGCCATCGAGGTGGCCGCCCGCTTCCGCCAGCGCAGCGGTATCAACGCCGGGGCCGAGATTGATGACCTTGATGCCCTTTTCATTGCATTTAACGATGCCGGGGATCAGGTTGGTGCCATCGATGGGAGAAACAATGATGACGCTGTAATCCATATCGGCCATGGTCATCAGGGTCTCCAGCTGGCTCTGGGTGTCGCCCTCGGTGGTGCCGGTCTGAACGTCGATCGCTACGCCCAGCTTTTCGGCAGCGGCCTCATAGCAGGTCTTCATGTTGGCCCAGAACTGGTTGGACAGCGAGATGATGACCGCACCGATCTTTTCGCCGTTGGGGGCAGGGGTCTCGCCCAGCTGCTCGGCCATCGACTTATCAAAGGCAGCATACAGCTCATCTACCACCGTGTTATCCACTGCGGGAGTGGGATCGGGAGTGGGGGTCGGCTGGGGCTCATTGCCGCAGGCGGCCATTGCCAGCAGCATCATGGCAGCCAGCAGCAGTGCTACAAGTTTCTTCATTTCTTTTTCCTCCAATTTTGTTTTGATTTTATTTACAAGGGGTCAACCTTATAAAACAGGTCAATGCAGTCTGCGGCGGCGTTCCCGAAGCTCCGCCGTAACTACGGCGCAAAGCAGGATGGCACCCGTAATAAACTGCTGATAGTACGAGGAGACGCTCATCAGGGTAAGGCCGTTGCGGATGGTGCCGAGCAGCAAAACGGCAACCGCCGTCCCCGCCAGCGATGCGCTGCCGCCGTGCAGCGGCGTCCCGCCCATGATGACTGCCGTAATGGCGTCCATCTCCATATTCAGTCCGGCGTTTGGTTCGGCGGAATTAAGACGGGAGGTGATAATGATGCCCGCCAGCGCCGCCAAAAAGCCCATTACCGCATAGGTGCTGATGCGCCACATACCGGTTTTGACGCCGCAGCGCCGCAGCGCCTGCGGATTGCCGCCCAGGGTGGTGATATAATGCCCCCAGCGCATTTTATACAGAAGCGGGAATGCGATAAGCAGGGCGGCCAGCGCCATATATACGCCGCTTTCGATATGGAGGATATCACCGCAGCCGAAGGTGCGGAATGCAGCGGGCATTTTACTTACGGGTGTGCCGCGGGTGACGATGAGCGCCAACCCCCGGTATAAAAACGAAGTGCCGAGCGTGATAATAAAGGCATTGATGCCGGTAAAATGGATGAGACAGCCATTGATAAGCCCCATAAGCACACCGGAAAGCAGCCCGACTGAAATCCCGACCCAAACCGGCACCCCCTGCTTTAATGTTATGGCGGTGAAGATGGCGGAGAGCGACAGAACAGAGCCGACCGAAAGATCGATGCCGCCGGAGGCGATGATGAAGGTCATGCCGATGGCAAGCAGCAGCTTGAAGGAATTGGCTTCAAGGATATTGACGATATTTTTTCCGGTGAAAAATAAGCCGGTGCGAAGGCCGAGAAACAGCCCCAGCAGCAGGCAAAAGCCGATGAGCATCCACAGGGTGGCACGGCGGCGGAAAAACTGTTTCATTCGACCGCCCCCCGTTCCCGTTCAAGGATGAGCCGGTGCAGCTCCTCCGGTGAGGAGTCGGCGGCTATGATATCGGCGATACAGCGGCCTGCCCGCATCACAAAAATGCGGTCGGCGATATCGAACACCTGATAGATATCATGGCTGACAATGAGCAGCGTGTGCCCCTCCGCCCGCAGACGGCGCAGCAGTTGCATGGTCTGGTGGGACTCCCGAATTCCCATGGCGGCGGTCGGCTCATCCAAAAGGAGCAGCTGCCCCGGCTGCAGCATGGCACGGGCGATGGCAAGGCCCTGCCGCTGGCCGCCCGAAAGAACACGGACCGGCTCGGTAAGGTCGGGGATGGTGATCTCCAGCCGCCCCAAAAGCGCGGCAGCTTCCCGCTTCATCCGGCGGCGGTCAAGGAAAGGTCCCCGCATCCATTCGTGGCCGAGGAAGATGTTTTCATAGCTGTTTTTGCAGTCGTCAAGGGAAAGATCCTGATAAACGGTGCGGATGCCCATTTGCAGCGCCTGCGCAATGGAAAGACGGGGATATTCCCTGTCCTCTACGGTAATGCTGCCCGCATCCGGGGCGAGATTCCCGGAAAGCAGCTTGATCAGGGTGGATTTGCCGGAGCCGTTATCCCCCACAATGGCGGTGGTCTGTCCCTCTTGTACCGAGAGGGTGACATCCCGCAGTGCCGTAATGGGGCCGAAGGATTTGCAGAGTCCTGAAACGGAAATGATGGTATTCGGCATGGCTGCACCCCCTCGAAATCAGAAGAAAAATCTAATATATCGTAGCACCATGGCCGATATCCGTCAATAAGGATAACGAACTTTCGCAGATTGCGTTCTGCGTTTTGTAATGCCGAATGGATTTGGCTTTTGCGACGAAAAAGAGCCGCAGCGTGTGCCGCAGCTCTCCTATACAGTTTAGCGTTATTCCGCCGCAAGAGCATATTTTTCCCGGAAGGCGGCGTAATCGGCATCAAAGGATGCGCTGTTTTCGCGGATACTTTGCAGTACCTCGTGGCGGTGGAGATTATGGTCGATGCCCTCTACGATGCAGCAGGCGATATTGGAGCAATGATCGCTGACCCGTTCAAGGTCGGTAAGAAGGTCGGACCAGATAAAGCCCGCTTCGATACCGCAGGTTCCCTGCTGCATCCGGCGGATATGACGGGTGCGTAGCTCCTCCTTGAGGTCATCGATGACCTGCTCCAGCGGCTCGATCCGGCGGGCTGCGCCGATATCCCCGGTGACAAAGGCCGTGTAGGCCAACCCCGTGACCTCCTGCACGGCGGCAGACATGATCTGATACTCCTGCCGGGCGGCCGGAGAAAAGGATATCCCCTTATTTTTAAGCTCCTCCGCCGACTCCAGAATATTCACGCTGTGGTCGGCAATGCGTTCAAAGTCGCCGATCAGCCGAAGGTACTCCGCAGCAAGGGCGCTGTCGGTCTCCCCTATTTTGCGGGCGCTCAATTTGACAAGATAACTGCCGATGATGTCCTCGTAATGATCGGTGCGGGCTTCATCCTCCCGGATATTCTCGGCAGCCTTCGGGGTGCAGACCAGAACCGCCCCGAGACTTTCCCGCATCGACTCCATGGCATAGCTGGCCATATCCGCAATAAGGGTACGGCAGCGCTCCAGTGCAAGGGCCGGGGTAGCCAGCAGACGTTCGTCCAGTTCCGCTTCCCGCTGGGGCTTTTTGTCCTCCGGGACAAGCCGCATCACCAGCTTTTCCAGCATCCCGCCCAGCGGCAGCAGCACCAAGGTACAAAGCACATTAAAGACAGAATGGGCAACGGCGATGCCCCATTCGGTGGCAGGCTGTGTAAGCAGCAGCGGGGCAGCCACCGCACGGATAATATAAAACAGGATTATGCCGACTGTAGCGCCGATGACGTTAAAATTAAGGTGGACCAGCGCAGCCCGACGGGCGTTTTTATTGGTGCCGATGGAGGAAAGCAGCGCCGTGACGCAGGTACCGATATTCTGCCCCATAATAATGGGGATGGCCGCCCCGTATGTGACCTGTCCCGTACTGGCAAGGGCCTGCAAAATGCCGACCGACGCCGAGCTGGACTGGATGATCCCGGTTAGCAGCGCCCCGGCCAGAACACCGAGAAGCGGATCGGTGAAAAGGAGGAAAAGCCGGCTGAACTCCGGGACATCACGCAGCACGGAGACCGCTGCCGACATGGCCTCCATGCCGAACATGAGGGTGGCAAAGCCGAGCAGGATCATGCCGGTATCCTTTTTCTTATCGTTTTTAAGGAAAAGATACAGGACAATACCGATAACCGCAAGGATCGGGGTAAAGGTGGAGGGCTTGAACATCTGTACCAGCAGGCTGTTGCCCTCGATGCCGGAAAGGCTTAAAATCCATGCGGTGACGGTGGTGCCGATATTAGCCCCCATGATGACCCCGATGGACTGGCGCAGCGTCATTAAGCCGGAATTGACAAAGCCGACGACCATTACGGTGGTGGCCGAGGAGCTTTGGATTACGGCGGTAACGCCCAGCCCCGCCAGCAAGCCCTTCAGCCGGCTTTGGGTCATCTTTTCCAGCAGGGGACGCAGGCTGCTGCCGGCACGGCGCTCCAGCGCCTGTCCCATCAGGCTCATGCCGAACAGAAACAGACACAGCCCGCCGAGCAAATTAAGCACATTAAAAATAGACATTGGCATTATTCCTTCCCGGTTCTTTTTTTATAGGTACCATGATACAGGGGGAAGGTCAAATGCATTATCAAGAGTTTGTAAAATCCATGTAAAGCGGCGGTAAAAGCGGAAAACCGCACCCTGCGGCACGGTCTTCTTTGCGAAATGTTATTCTTTGGCTTCGGGGAAGGCGACGATAAAGGTCGTGCCTTTTCCGGGGGTGCTCTCCACACCGATGCGGGCATGATGGATCAGCGCCGCATGCTTGACGATGGAAAGGCCGAGCCCCGTTCCGCCGACCTCCTTGGAACGGCTTTTATCGACCCGGTAGAACCGTTCAAAGATGCGGTCCAGACTTTCCGCGGGGATGCCGATCCCGGTATCGGTGACGGTCAAGCGAACCTCTCCGGGATAGGAGGCCACCAGCACCTTGACGCTGCCGACCGGATAGTTATACTTGATGGCGTTATCACAGAGGTTAAAAATCATGCTGTACAGCACCGAAGGGATGCCGATGACCGTGGCGGACTGCCCCCGGACGGTAAGATTGACATTGGCCTCGGCCGCTGCCGGCTGCAGGCTGTCCGCTGCGTTTTCCGCAATGCGGTAAAGATCCACCGGCTGACGCTCCATTCCGGCGGCGCCGCCGTCCAACCGTGTCAGGTTGATGATGTCCTCCACCAGTGCGGTGAGCCGCAGCGATTCCTGACGGATCTTGTGGGCAAAGGGCTTGATATCCTGCTGCTGCACCATACCGTTTTCCATCAGCTCGGCGTAGCCGGAGATGGCGTGAAGCGGCGTTTTTAATTCGTGTGAAACATTGGCGGTGAATTCCTGCCGGATCTGCGAATTCTTCTCCAGCTTTTCCTGATCCTGCCTGATCTGGGTCTGCTGCATCGCCATGCGGCGCAAAAGCGGCTCGATCTCGGCGTATTCCTCCCGGCCGACATACTGCGCCGGCTGATCCAGATCGATGGAATTGATGGGCTCCACGATGGTACGGGAAAGGCGGGATGCAAGGATGAAGGACAATACCAGCGCCAGCAGGATGATCACGCAGATGGGCTGGGCAAAGCCCACCAGCAGCACCCAAACCGAATGCTGCGTTGCCGAAAGACGGATCACCGTTCCATCCGGGAGAAGGCGGGCACAGTAGAGGTTGCGGCTGGAAAGGGTATCGGAATAGCGGCTGCTTTCGCCGGTGCCGCTTTGCAGCGCCTGCTGTACTTCCTCACGGGCCAGATGGTTTTCCATCGTTTCGACATCGTTTTCGTTATCGTACAGCACGGTACCGTCCGCATCGATCCATGTAATGCGGTAGTCCCCGGCCGGGAGGCCGTCAAAGTATTTTATACCATTGAGGGTCACGCCCTGCGCAATGGCTTCGGTGCCGGTGCGAAGCTGCTTTTGCTGCACGCCGGTAAAATAGCTGTACAGCACCCCCATGATAAGCACCAGTGACAGCGCCAGCACCACCAGTGCCGCAAGCCACACCGAACGAAAAATTTTCTTACTCATGCGGCGCCTCCAGTTTGTAGCCTACCCCGCGCACCGTCTGCAAAATATCCCCGGCGGTACCGAGCTTGGTGCGCAGGGTGCCGATGTGAACATCAACGGTACGGGTCTCGCCGTAATAATCGGCGCCCCAAACGGCGGAAAGCAGGCGGTCACGGGTAAACACCTGACCGGGGTTTTCCAAAAACAGCCGCAGGAGGTCGTATTCCTTTAGGGTAAGGGTGATGGGGGTTCCGTCTGCTTCCACCACGTGCCGCCCCTCATCCATTGTAATGCCGCCCTGCCGCAGGATGGGAGGTGCGGCCTTGGGACCGGTGCGGCGCAGCACCGCCCGAATGCGGGAGACCATCTCCATCATGCCGAACGGCTTGGTCAGGTAGTCATCAGCACCGAGATCCAGCCCGATCACACGGTCATACTCGGTATCCTTGGCGGTCGCCATAATCACGGGGATCCCGGCCGTAGCGGGAGCCGCGCGCAGCTTTTTCAGGATGGCGATGCCGTCCTCGCCGGGCAGCATGATATCCAGCATGACGAGATCGGGGGTTTCCTGCCGTATGGCCTGCCAAAACGATTCACCGTCGGCAAAGCCTTCCGCCGAAAGTCCCGCCGCACGGAGGGTATATACCATCAGATCGCGGATGCTGCTGTCGTCTTCCACACAATAGATCATCGCTTTTTCCTCCTGTCCTTTTTTCTGATTGTATCATAAAAAATGAATGTATGGAATAATATCGGCAATTTGTAAAGTTAATGTAAAGTTTAATTGTAAAGTGTAAAACCGACCATTTTACGGTCGAGGAAATCATTTGGCGGGACGGCGGTATATTTTCGCAGTTCCTGCAAAAACTAACCGCACAGCAAATTTCAGGAGAGGGTGTTTGAGTAGATGAAAGCGACCGGTATAGTACGTCGGATAGATGACCTCGGGAGAGTAGTAATTCCCAAAGAGATCCGCAGGACCATGCGTATCCGTGAGGGCGACCCGTTGGAGATTTTCGTCAGCAACGAGGGGGAGGTCATTTTTAAGAAGTACTCCCCTATCAGCGAGCTGGGCAGCATCGCTGCGCAGTATTGCGAGGTGCTGTATCGCACCGCCGGTTTTCCGGTGCTCATTACCGACCGGGACCATGTGGTAGCGGTCAGCGGCATCAGTCGGCGGGAGGTGCTGGAGCGTCGGGTGTCTCACGGCTTGGAGGATCAGATCGAGAACCGCAGGAGCTTTTCGGCTGGTGACGGGCAGCCGTTACAGCCCATTGAGGGCGTTGCCTATTATGCGCTGGTGCAGTCCCCTATCATTTCCTCTGGTGATGTATGCGGTAGCGTGATGTTCCTGCAAAACAAAGAAAGCGACCGTCCCGGGGACGCCGAGCAAAAGCTCATTCAGGCGGCGGCGAGCTATCTAGGGAAGCAGATGGAGCTGTAATGGATATAGGTGTGCCCTCCGGTCGAGTGATCGGAGGGCGATGTTTTAATGAATTCAAAACTTCAAAAAGTCGCTTCTGCTGTCCTGCAGTCGGAAAGAATACCCTTTTCGATTCAGGTTCGCTGCTTTCATGGCAACCAGGTTGATATCTGTGTTCATCGATTTGGCGATTTTCTCCATATTGAAGCCTTCCTGTATATAATTCAAGACCTCATCATCGGGTAGCGCAACCTCCGCTGCAAAGCAGTTTGCCTCATATTCCATTCGGTCATTTTTCATGTGGAACAGATTGAGATCGGAAAATAACTTTGCTTCATTCCGGTGCAGTACTGCGTGACCGATCTCATGAAGCAGGACGATCCTGTGCATTTCAGGGCACAGGTCTTTTTTTATGAAGATAAAGCGGTTTCTTTCAATCTCCTTATAAACGCCCTTTTGCTTGGCGAAGTCTACCGGCATAATGATGATTCCCAAGTAGTCAGCGATGAGTTCGGGTTCTCGGGATCCGGCCGCTTTTACAATATGGTTCGCCTTGTCCATTATGCAAATGGACGAGTTTAGCTGCATGGATGCACCTCCTTTGACTTACGCAGGAGGGAATCAATCATTCTTCTCGGTATGATCTTTCCGCGCATATTTCCGGTTATTCTCCTTGGCGATCACATATGAAAATGGAGCAACTTATCGGTTCCTGAGTCGTGAAGCTGAAAACGATGCAGGTACCAACGGGAAAGGCAGATCCCTGAATGTATATGGCACACAGCCGACTTCTCTGGCGAATGTGTGCCTGTACACCTCCGATGACAATGATATTTGTCAGCAGTGGGTGTATGTGGAGGAGAACAGGAAAAAGTACCTGAAGTGCAAGGGCAATACGGATCTTGCGCTGGATCTCTATACCGGTGCTTCTTCCGTTGTCGGTGTAAGAAACTGCAATGCACATGCTTTCAAGCCTTCTGAAACTTCATGTATTGAAGTAGAGGACGCCGGCGGCGGGTACGTTTATATTCGCCTTTCCGATGATCTGTATCTGAATAAGTACCTGGCTGCCAACGCAGGCGCCAATGGCACCAACAGCGGCAAGAGCTTTAACAGCGACGGAAATGTCTATTTTGTTGAGTTCAACGAAGGCGACCCCATGCCTGCGTGGAAACCCATCTTATTGGCTGCGCCTCCTAATCCGAAGCCCCCTGTTGGTCCGGAGCCGGAACCCGGCGATGGGCAGGTGCTCATTTATCCCGTAAACAAAACTCTTTATACATGTGGATACAAGGTAGCGGCTTATGGTGTCTTCAATATTGGTACGCATTATGGTCATGATATTGTTGACGCCAATGCAAGTTATACAGGCGAAATTATTGCTAATAACATCTTTGCAAGTGGTTCTGGCTTAATTTATCGCTCTGGCGAGGACGAAAACGTTGGATTCTTTGCCTGCATTGTATATCCAAATGTACTTGTGTATGAGAATGGTAGCCGCGTTAAAAAGGATTTGACAGTCCGCTATTGGCATATGGAGGCTTTTCTTTCCGTAAAGTGGTTATATAAAGTGAAGGGGGTGAGTCCAATGCAGTTGTTAAACGATCAAATCAAATCAAACCGAAAAACCTTTATTCATTAAATTGGATGTTCGGAGTAATCGCAAAAGAACAGCCTGCATTTTATAGGAGATACATATGAAGAAAATACTATCTTTGATCCTCGCACTTATCTTCATCTGCTGCTT
>SFFJ01000040.1 GCA_004557855.1 Oscillospiraceae bacterium | reverse complement strand
CACGGCGCAGCTGGCACAAAACGGCATTCGGCTGATTTTTGTCACCTTGGGTGCAAACGGTGTGTTCTACCGCTTTGGAGAGAAAACCGGTCATGTAGCTGGTGTTCCCTGCAAGGTGGGCGACACCAACGGTGCAGGCGACACCTTCTTTGGGGCAGCGCTGTCCAAGCTGTGCAAGGAGGATTTGAACTCCCTGACGGCGGACAAACTGGAAAGCATTTTGGCTTTTGCCAACAAGGCGGCCAGTATCACCACCAGCCGCCGCGGTGCCATCCCCGCCATGCCCACCCTGACAGAAGTGGAGGGCTGACCCATGGCGCAGGAATTTTCCGCACGATTTGCCCGCCATAAGGACGAGCTGGAATGGCTGTTCATGGAATTGTACAACAACCGGGAAGGGTTGGAGGTTCTTGAACGGGAGATGGCAGACGCCTACGACGCCCGCAGCGCCGAGCTGAAGGCGCTGGACAAAGCCCGTGCCGCCGACCCGAACTGGTACAAGCGGGGCAGTATGTTCGGCATGACGATGTACACCGACCTGTTTGCCGGAAATTTGAAAGAATTGGCAAAGAAGCTGCCCTATTTCAAGGAGCAAAAGCTGACCTATCTGCACCTGATGCCTTTACTGCAGATGCCCCACCCGCACAACGATGGCGGCTATGCGGTGGAGGATTTCGATACCGTGGACCCGGCTCTCGGCACGAATAAAGACCTCGAAAATCTGACCCGCGAACTGCGCAAGGCCGGCATCAGCCTGTGTCTGGATTTTGTTATGAACCACACCGCCAGCACCCACCGCTGGGCAATGGCGGCCAAGGCGGGCGACCCGTGGTTTCAAGCCTACTACCACCTGTTTGATGACCGCACCATCCCGGACCGATACGAGCAGACCGTGCCGCAGGTATTTCCCAACACTGCGCCCGGCAACTTTACCTGGTGCGAGGAGATGCACAAGTGGGTGCTGACCACCTTCCACGACTACCAGTGGGATCTGAACTACGCAAACCCGGCGGTGTTCGTGGACATGACCAAAAGTATTCTGCATCTGGCAAATCTGGGTGTGGAAGTGTTCCGCATTGACGCTGTGCCTTACATTTGGAAACAGCTTGGCACGACCTGCCGCAATTTACCGCAGGTACATACCATTGTGCGGATGCTGCGCATGGTGCTGGAATGTGTCTGCCCTGCGGTCATCCTCAAGGGCGAAGTGGTCATGGCGCCCAAGGAGCTGGCGGCGTACTTTGGCACACCCGAAAAGCCGGAATGTCATATGCTTTACAATGTGTCCACCATGGTCAACCTGTGGGGGGCCTTGGCAAGCCGTGACACCCGCCTGCTGAAGGCACAGCTGGACGCCCTGCACGCCCTGCCGGGCAACTGCTGGTTTGTAAACTATCTGCGCTGCCACGATGATATCGGCTGGGGTCTGGATGAAGCGGCTGAGAACCGTTTTGATATTGACCCCCAAAAGCACAAGGAGTATCTCTACCATTTTTATGCGGGTGATTTCCCCGGAAGCTGGGCAAAGGGCGAGCTGTACAACTACGACCCCGCTACCGGCGATGCCCGCAGCTGCGGCACCACCGCCAGCCTGTGCGGAGTGGAGCAGGCGCTGGAATCGGGCGATGCAATCGCGCTGGACTACGCAGTCCGCCGCGACCTGCTGCTGCATAGCGTCATGGCATTTTTGCAGGGATTTCCGATGCTGAACTCCGGCGACGAGATTGCCCAGCTCAACGGCTGGGATTATAAGTCCGACCCCAATCGGGCAGACGACAGCCGCAACCTGCACCGCAGTGCGTTTAACTGGGAAAACGCAAAACAGCGCACCCAAAAGGGTACGCTGCCGAACAAGCTGTGGCAGGGCATGGAAGAACTGCGCAAAATGCGAGCAGACGAGTGCTTTGCCCCGGATGCGTGGGTAACCACATGGGACACCCACAACCCCGGCATCCTGGCACTGGTACGCAAGCACGGCGAGGAAACGCTGGTGGGGCTGTTCAACTTTACCGAGTACCCGGCAGGGGCCGGTCTTGACGCTTTGGGCGGCAGCTACCGTTCCGCAGACGGTCAGCTCGTCTGGCTGGCGGATGTAGAACTGGAACCGTATCAGGCACTGCTCGTGAAGAATGTATAA